>JAUYMQ010000638.1 GCA_030698575.1 Deltaproteobacteria bacterium | reverse complement strand
AGGTACCCGCTCGCTTCCATCGCGATGCCGATGGGGTTCTGCAGCAGCCCGCCGGAGCTTACGACTGACTGGACCCCGGTCAGCGGCCCGATGCGGAGCACCTGCGCCGTGTCAGGGTTGGTAACGACGAGCTGGCCGCTGCTCTCGACCGCGATTCCCGAAGGGCTCGTCGAAATTAATTCCGGAGGAGAGGGCAGTCTGGGTCCCCGTCTGGGAACTGACGCGAAGGAGCCCGCCGGTTCCGCCAAAGGCGCTGAAGTCGCTCACGAGGATGTCGCCGGGGCTCGTGGGCGGGGTCGAGGGCGGCGTGAAGTCCTCGGGAACGGACAGGATTCCGTAGGGATCGTCGAAATAGACGCCCGACGCCACCACGTATTGCGTCCCCGTGCCGGGATCGATTCGTATGACCTTCCCGCCGGTTCCCCCGAGCGTCTGATCGAAAACGAGCACGCGGCCGTTGCCGTCGAGAGTCACGCCGAAGGGGGAACCCAGGTTTCCGCCGGAGGCCAGGGTCGTCTGCCCGCCCGTGCCTGGATTGATCTCCAGGATCAGGCCCGCCGTCGCGTCCGCCGCGAAGATGAGCCCGGAGTTACCCTGAGTGACGCCGAGCGGATCGAGAAACGAGCCTCCCGACGACACCACGCTCTGGGCCCCGCTCACCCTGTCGATGCTCAGGATCCCTCCGTCGCCGCCGAAGGCGTCGCGGTCGGCGACCAGCGCGTCACCGGTCTCTCCGAGGGCGATGGCCCCCGGGCTCGCAAGGCTGCCCCCCGAAGACACCACGGCTTGCGCGCCGGTCGTCGGGTCGATCCGGATAACGCCGTTTGTCCGATCGATGACGAGGATGTTGCCGTCGGGCTCCAGGGTCAGATCAATGGGGTCGTCGAGGTTTCCGCCGGCCGAGAGGAGGGACTGCGCGCCCGTGGCCGGGTTGATGCGGATGATTCCCGTCACCCGGTCGGCCACGAGTATCTGGCCGCTCGACTCGAGTGCGATGCCGAAGGGGTCGACGAAGATCCCGGAAATGGCGATGAGTGTCTGGTTCCCCGTGACGGCGTCGACGCGGATGATCGCGCCGGTGTCGTCGAGGGCGCTGAAGTCGGCGATCAGGATGTCGCCGGGGGCCAGCGTGGCGGCGGACGCGGGAGATGCGAAAGCCGCCAGGCACAGAACGGCGAGAAGAGCGGCCCGAAGGCGCTCCCCTGCGGTTCGTGCGGCGATTTCATCGGGGGATCTCAACATGCCTCCGGGATCGCGTCAGGGCGTTCCTGACACGCGCGCCAGGCCCGGGCGCGTGGAACTACTGAACGGATATTCCCGAGAGAACGCCGTCCTTCGAGTAGCACCCGTTCCCGCCAGGTGCGCTGCCGCATGCGTCGTGGAGGCCGAAGTAGCACGCGTCGCCCGCGTCCGCGCATAGCTCCTGGAGCCAGGTCATGCCGCGTCCCGCGCGGAACGGCTCGATGATCACCTCGATGTTCGGACTGTTCTCACCGTAGAGAATGCGCGCGAAGGTCGAGATCGAATCCAGCGTGTGGTCCCACTCGCCTGGCTGGATCTTCGCCGCCCGTGACCCTTCGATGCAGGTGTTCCCCGAGTAGGCGACGCAAATGCGGCTATAGGACACGCTCCCCACCCGTTCGGTGGCCATAGCCTTCGCGGCGCTGATGAGCTGGCGCTCCCAGGCGCCCTCCCGATCCTGCAGGAAGAACGGGAGCGACGGAAACACTTTGAAGGACGGGCGCTGTGTTTTGAGGTGGGCGATGAAGTCGGCGTAGGTGTCCACGTAGTTCTGAGCGTCCGTCGGCGAGGACGCCACCGGCAGCTCCAGGACGTCGGTGAAATCCATGCCGGCAGCGGAGTAACCGAGCTGCGGCTCGTCGATCCGGATCCCCTGGATCGAGCAGGCCGGCGAGCACTCGTCGCCGTTCGTCAGCCGGTCTGCGTCCGCAACGATCATGTTTCTGAGATTCGTGGAGGCGAAATTCAGGAACTCGTGCTCGCCCTCGGCGCGCAGATCGTAGGGGAGGCCGACAGTAAAGCAGCCGGCGCCGCCGGAGCCGATCGTGTGCCGCATGTCCCACCGCGACGAGGCAGGGCAATCGGCCGGGTTGGCCTCGGTGCAGCCGTCCCAGGAGAGGACCTCGGGGGTGTTACAGGTGCTGTCCTTGGCCAATGTGCAGGTGCCCGTTTTGGCGCCCGTGCAGCAGGGGAAGGGCGTGTCGGGGCCGGTGCACTTGCTGTTGTCGTTGCAGCAGGGGTAAGGGGTGTCCGTCTTGGTGCAACAGAGGTTGCCTGATGCGTGGAAGCTGCGTGAGCCCGCACTGCGGTGGTGCAGAAAGTCCCCCTCGGCAAGCGTGCCCGTTTCCGGCCTGAAAGGCGTGTTCTGCGGGAGGGTGTCCCAGGAGACGTTGATGACCCGGTAGATGACGAAGAAGTGCGAGGCGGGAGGGTTGGCGGCCTTTGCCTTCGCGTGTGAATCCAGGTCGTTCGACGTCAGCTCGAAGGAATAGCACCCCGGCGACGCGTTCGTGATCCACGTGTCGGACTTCCCGGCGAGCACGCAGTGCAGCTTGGGCGGTGTGGGCGAAAGCGCCAGGCTCTGGCCCGCAGCGGGCCCGGCCGGGAGTGCCATGGCCACGAAGGTCGCCAGGGGCAGCGCCCAGGCGAAGCGGCGAGTTCCGTTGCTATCGAACATGGACCTTTCCCTTTCTGCTAACCAGCGCCGAAAAACGTTTGTGCCCCGGCGCTTGCCCGAGCGCCGACTACGGTTCAGCGCTGCTTCTCGTAGGTGCCGATGAGTTCGGTCTTCGCAAGCACATGCCCCTCCATCGCCTCCTCAAGCTCCACTTTCGTCGGGCTCCCGAGGTCGGGCAACTCGGTGTCGAGGGCGTAAAGTTTGTGGAGGTAGCGGTGCCGCCCGATGGGCGGGCACGGGCCGCCGTAGCCCTTTCGCTCCCAGTCGTTCAACCCTTCGCGGGTTCCGGGAGGAAGATCACCGCTCTGAGTGGCCTCGGGCAGACCCTTGGTCGAGGGCGGAATATTATAAAGGACCCAGTGAACCCAGGTCCTCACCGGCGCGGCGGGATCGGGGACGTCGGGGTCGTCCACGATGAGAATCAGGCTCCGGGTCTCCTCCGGCGCGCCGGACCAGGCGAGAGGGGGCGAGATGTCCTCCCCCTCGCAGGTGTACTTCATGGGGATCTCCCCCTGATGCTCGAAGCTCGATGAGCAAAGCGCCATGGTCATTGTCGCATCTCCCTGAGAGGTGACTCTCGCGGTCTGCTCGGCGGCAGGGACGGACGGGGCGGAAAGCGCCCACAATCCCGGCGCGAGCAGCGACACGAGTAGAATTTTCCGGGCGAATGGAAGCACGATTGCGTCCCTTCGACAGGGCTCGAACGGTGACAGTCGACCCCCGAAAGCCTTGATCAACGCGGCGCCGGCCGTCAAGTCGCGGTGCGTGCGCCGCCCGAGCCTTGAGCTGGATCGAAGGAATCGTGGAGAGGCTTGAAGATCACTCAGAGGTCGGCGTAGATGATCCGATCCACGGTCCGGATGTCCTTGCGGAAAACGAAGGTCCTGCCGTCGCCATAGTGCCAAAGGCGGATGAAGTCATCGTTTCGGCTTTCTCGTTCCGGCTTGCCGAATGCGGCCTCGAGGTCCGACGCGGACATCATGACATCCGGCATCACCTCGATGATTTCGATGACGTTTTCATCGGTGGAGATCACCACTTCTTTTCCCGCATCCCCGAAGCGCGCGCGTGCAAGGCCGGGACCACTCTCGTCGCGGCTGACGGGAGTCCCCAGCGCCTGGATAGCCTCATCGAGGGTGCTCTTTCCTGGAGTGAGAGATTTCCAGGAAGCGGGGTCCCGTCCAACGGATGTTTCTTCCACGACAGTCATTGTCTGCATTGCGACTGAATGCATCCGGGGTTCGCGATCCTTGGCGGCGACAACAATGGATTTGCCCTGCTCGTCCGGCAACCCGGCGTCAACGAACAGCCCTACCTGTTTAATGCGATCCTTCGGAAAAGGGTGAGTCTTGTTGAATCCACTTCCCCGATTTCCCTGAAGTTCCTCGATCCGCGCGAAGACGTCCACCATCGCCAGGGGATCGTATCCGGCCTTCGCAAGGTAGACGGCGCCTACCTGATCCGCCTCGTGCTCCTGCGTCCGGGTATAACCCTTGTCGATGAGTTGCCCTGCGAGTGAGCTGCCGAGGCCGGCCCAATCGACGCTCGCCTGGGACTGGCCGGAAGCGATCAGGGCGATCTGGGTGATGGTCGAGAGCGCCTGCACCGTCAAGAGGCGATCATAGGCCTTGAGTGAATGCTTGCAAGACACATGGGCGATCTCGTGGGCGAGGATCGCCGCAATCTGATCATCCCCTTCACACTGGGAGGCCATTCCGAGTGACACGAAAACGCTGCCGTCGGGCAGAGAAAGCGCGTTCGGAACCTCGCTCTCATAGAGCGCGAATCGGTAGGGCATATTGGGGCGCTCGGACACC
>JAUYMQ010000635.1 GCA_030698575.1 Deltaproteobacteria bacterium | reverse complement strand
GTGAAAGGATCCGGCACTTCCGCCGTGTCGACCACGTACCGATAGACCCGAGCCGAAGCGGAGAACCGAGCATCGAACCCGGCCGCAGCGACCAGCGCATCAACCGCCACGACCTCAGGTCCGAGCATGCTCGTCAACGCGCTCCGGATCCGCTCCGGCGCAAGCGAGCTGGAGGTCGCGAACGAGACCACTTGCCCCCGAGCATGGACGCCGGCGTCGGTCCGACCGGCGGCGGCGGCGCGGGCGGGATGGCGAAGGATGACGGCGAGCTTCTCCTCGAGGACCTCCTGGATCGTTCTGACGCCCGGTTGGATCTGCCAGCCGGCGTAGGCCGTTCCCTCATACTCGATGATGAGCTTCACGTTCCGCACGCGTCACCCGGACAATTAAGTGGGACAGTCCCTCTTAATAAGAGGGACTGTCCCACTTAATTCAAAGGAGGGCGCGCTGCCGGAGCAGCTCGAGGATGCCGACCACGTTCTGCGCAACGCCGCAGCGCAGATCATCGGCGGCGATCCAGAGGCAGAGGCCGTTCGGGCTGCTCGGATCGTTACGTAGCCGTCCCACGTACACGTCATCGCGGCCGGCGATCTCGCCGAGCAGCGGGTAGAGGTGGAAGGCGGGCTCATCCAGCAAGTGCACGCGCGGCGCGCCGGTGAGCGCCTCGCGCGCCTTCTCGACGGGGAGCGCGCCCCCAAGTTCCACAGTGACCGACATCGCCACGCCCGTGAATACGGGTACCCGGACCGCTGTCGCCGCGATGGCGAGATCGGGCGTCCCCAGCAGGGCGGGAACCTCCCGACGAAGCCGCAGTTCCTCGCGCGTCCAGCCCGCGTCGTCCCCCTCGGTCTCGAAAGCGTCGGTCTGGGGAATGACATTGAAGGCCAGCCGGTGCGGGAATCGGTCGGGGTCGGGTTCGCTGCCCGAGAGAACGCCCCGCGTCTGCTCCTCGAGCTCCTCCATCCCCAACCGCCCGCTTCCGGACGCCCCATGGTAGGTCGATACAACCGCCCTACGGACGCCGGCCGCCCGGTGGAGCGGCGCGAGAGCCAGCGCCAGGATGACGGCCGCGGGGAGCGGCGAAAGGATGCTGGCCGGCGCCCCAGGCAGCGCGTCGGGGTTGATCTCGGGCACCACGAGCGGGGCGTTGCCCGCGAGAGCCCCGGTCGCGTCGATCACCCAGCAGCCGGCCGCCCGCGCCGCGGGTGCATAGCGGCGGGCATGGGCCATGCCGGCGGCGAAGATGGCCACGGAGAGGCCGGCGAACGCCCCCTCCCCCAGGAATGATTCCCTGTGAGTTCGCCCTCTGAGCTCCGTTTCCTCGCCCGTGAGCGCCTCGGTCGTCGTAAGAAGCCGGAGCTCACCGACCGGAAAGTCGATGTCCTCCAGCTTCTCAACGAGTTCGGCGCCCCCCGCCTCGCGAGCGCCGATGATGGCCATGTCGATTTTCTTCAAGTTGCCTCCCACAGATGTCAGCCGTCCCAAGCGCGCAGGGGATTGCTTCGTCGCTTCGCTCCTCGCAATGACACGGTACTGCAACGGCTCCAAACGCGACAAGCCACCCCGACGAGGTGGCTTGCCGGAGTGGATCAGCGACTGATCAGAGATACTTCTCGACGAGCTTCTCGGCGATCTGCACGGCGTTCAGCGCTGCGCCCTTGCGGAGCTGATCGCCCACCACCCAGAATGTGAGTCCGTTCTCCACCGTCGGGTCGCGCCGGATGCGTCCCACGAAACAGTCATCCTCGCCGGTCGCATAGAGGGGCATGGGGTACTTGTTCGCGCCCGGATCGTCCATCACCTGGAGTCCCGGGGCTTTCTCGAAGACCTCCCGCGCGCTCTCCACGGTGACGGGTTCGGCCGTCTCGACGGTGACCGACACGGCATGCGCCGCGAGCACGGGAACCCGCACGGTCGTCGGGCAGACGCGCAGCGCGTAGTCGTCGAGAATCTTCCGCGATTCGTTCACGAGCTTCATCTCTTCCTTCGTGAAACCGTCTTCCTCGAAGTCGTCGATGTGCGGAATGAGGTTGAAGGCAATCTGGTACGGAAAGACCTTCGCCTCCAGCGGCTTGCCGGCCGCCCAGGCGCGCACCTGATCCTCCAGCTCGCGCACCGCCGATGCCCCTGCGCCCGAGACCGCCTGGTAGCTCGACGCAACCACCCGCTTGGCACGGAAAGCCCGATGAAGCGGTGCAAGCGCCATGAGCATGACGATGGTGGTGCAGTTGGGGTTGGCGATGATCCCCTTCTTGCGCCAGTCGGCGATCCGCGGCTCGTTGATTTCGGGCACCACGAGGGGAACCTCGGGATCCATGCGAAACGCGCTCGAGTTGTCGATCACCACCGCGCCCGCCCTGGCGGCCGCGGGACCGAACTCACGCGAACGGGTGGCGCCGGCAGAGAAGAACGCGATGTCGATCCCCTCGAAGCTGTTCTCCCCGAGCTCCTCGACGGCCACGGGCGTTCCCCTGAAGCTCACCCGCTTTCCAACAGACCGCGCGCTCGCCAGCGGCCTCAGCAAGGCAACGGGAAAGTTTCGCTTCGCGAGTATATCGAGGAACACTTCACCCACGGCGCCGGTTGCACCGGCGATTGCAACGTTGTAGGCCTTCTTCCGACCCGGCATGACTGCGCTCTCCGATCAGAGGTTCTTGATTTCCTTGCGGACCCGCTCGCCCATCTCCTGCGTTCCGACGAGCGTGGTGCCCGCACCGCCTTCACCCGCGATGTCGGGCGTCCGGAGGCCCGCGCCGAGCACGCGGGCCACTGCTTCCTCGATCCGGCCGGCTTCCGATACCATATTGAGCGAGTAGCGAAGGAGCATGGCGGCCGAGAGAATGGCGGCCAGCGGATTCGCCTTCCCCTGCCCCGCGATGTCCGGCGCGCTTCCGTGCACGGGCTCGTAGAGCCCGCCCCGCCCGCCCAGTCCGGCCAGGCTTGCGGAAGGGAGGAGCCCGATTGATCCGGTCAGCATCGCGGCCTCGTCCGAGAGAATATCGCCAAAGAGATTCGTCGTGACAATGACGTCGAACTGTTTCGGGTTGCGGACAAGCTGCATCGCGCAGTTGTCCACGTACATGTGCGAGAGCGCCACGTCGGCGTAGTCGCGGCCCACCTCGGTCACGACCTCGCGCCAGAGCTCCGTTGCCTCGAGCACGTTGGCCTTGTCGACGCTCACGAGCGACTTGCGGCGGCGGCGAGCGATCTCAAAGGCGCAGATGGCCACGCGCCGGATCTCGCTCTCGCTGTAGCGGAGGGTGTTCACACCCACGCGCTCGCCGTCTATTTTCGACACGCCCCGGGGCTTGCCGAAGTAGATCCCCCCGGTCAGTTCGCGCACCACCATGATGTCGATGCCCGAGACCACCTCGGGCCGGAGGGACGACGCGGAGACCAGCGCCGGCTGGCAGATCGCCGGCCGGAGGTTCGCGTAGAGCCCGAGGGCTTCGCGCAGGCCCAGTAGCGCCCGCTCCGGCCGGACCGAGAAATCCAGCGGCTCCCACTTCGGCCCGCCCACGGCCCCGAGCAGGACGGCGTCGGCCCGGCGCGCCAGATCCAGCGTGGCGGCGGTCAGCGGGGCGCCGTGGGCATCATAACTCGCCCCTCCCACCGGCGCCTCTTCGTACGCCGCGCCCGGAACGACCTCACGCAGGCAGGCCACTGCCTCGCGGATC
>JAUYMQ010000627.1 GCA_030698575.1 Deltaproteobacteria bacterium | reverse complement strand
TCCTTCGTGAACGTCGGCCGCTCCGCCTTTCGCTCGACGCGCAGGAAGATAATTTTGCAGGGCATCTCGCGGATAACCTTGTGCTCAACCGCTCGCCGGAGGACCGCTCGCAGGATTCGCAATTCCCCGTTTACCGTCGCGGGTGCCATACCCCTCTTGCGCCTCATGCTTTGATAGTCCTCAACGTCCTGGGCCGTGATCGTGTCGATCCGCTTTATGCCGATGAAAGGATCAAGCTTCCGTAGATCGTCGCGAACGCTCTCAATCGTCCTTGGCCTTCGACCCCTCGCAATGAGCCCCTCCACGTACTTTTCCGCAAAGTCCCGGAATCGTGGGGCACGGTTGGGAATGGCGACTATCTGCCCCGCCTTGTACTCATCAAAACGCCGGGACGCCTCCATGTAGTCTTTCGTCCCTAGGCTGCGCATACGCCACTGGCCGTCAGGCGCCTTGATCTTCATGTAGTAGACGTCCCGGTGTAGAAAGATCCCCTTCTTCCGTCTAGCCATCCTTCCGCTCCTTCTTCCGCGCTGGTCGACGATAGCGGTTCTCTTGCAGGGTATACTCCAGGCTTCCTGGTCGCGGCGCCTTATCGACTAACTTCTGCAAATCAATTCTTACTACTTCTTTCGTTAGCTCTTTCTCAAAGTGTGAGTGCAATTGAGCAATCTGTGCCTGCGCCGTCTCTAGGTTAAAGTTGCTCAGGACTCGCTCCCACTCCCTCAGATCTTTCATTTCGTCTGGGTTCAAAAGAACTCGGACAACAAAGAGAGTGAAATACCGCCAGTTGTGATCCGACCCGAAATCTACGCGCACGAACCTTGGCTGTCTGCCCCCCGGCAATTGATCGGAAGGGACTATCGTTCCGGGTAGTTTCTTGACAATCTCGTCCTCGCCTAGATAGCTAGGTTTGACTTCACGGAGCCTCAGTCGACCTTGGCGCAGACCGTGTTTCTTTAGCACTCTGTTCAGCCGATCCAAGGCGATACGTCGCGCTTGTATTTCGAACTCCGTATAGGCAAATTCTTGCCTCTCGGCGGACTGACGATCCTCCGATGTGACCAGAAAGCGAAGGAGACCCTGTTCCCTGTGCACGCCCTTTTCGGAAATCCCCAAGATGGGGGGGCGCCCCCTTCTTTTCGGTTTGTCCATCGCCCTCGACCTCCCTTTGCACTGTCAGAAATCGGACTTCTTGGGCCGTTCAATCCCTCTTGGGTGGCGGGGGATCTTCTTGGTCTCTGGGAGCAGCGCGTCCCGAAGGATGCGGGCAAGCGCGATGCTCGGGGGAACGCCAGCCCCAGCCGCTTTCACGTTCAAGGCGTGGGACAGCCACGGGTGCATGTAAAGCCCTTGGCGAACCCACCCCTCGGGGATCTTCTTCGTGGCGCCCGGACCGGCCGAACGCGCCCCCCTGCCGGACACCCGCGTCCGCTTGGGCTGCTTGCTCGCCTGGGGCTGCCTCTTCTCCCGTATCCGGCGCTTCCGCATAGTCTCCCTCTCGCGTCGGGAACAAGGGGCCGCACCGGCGCACCCTGGTGGGGCCTACCTGACGGCTGCGAGTGGTGCTGCTCGCAGCATGAAGATGGCTTCTGCATGTGATCGATAATGCGCGTTTCCGATCACATATCTTCCCGGGCATCCTCAGCGACCTTCCGAGCGATCTCTCCGGCCAGGTCCCGGCGCTCGTCATCATAGCGCCCGACGGTCCGCACGTCCTGATGGCGGGAGTGGCGCTGCACGGCGCGGACGTTCCCCCCGGAGAGGTCGAGGGCGCGCGTGATGCTCGCGTGCCGGAGCCCGTGGTAAGTGACGCGGAGCCCGGCGGCACGCCCGAGGGCGTGCACAATGCGGTTAATGCTGGCGGGCGTCAGGCGCCCTCCCTTCCCCGCCCGGTCGAAATTCAGGAACAGGGGGCCGGGCTCGGCGCCTCGCGCCTCCAGCCAGTCCGCCAGCGTGGCGCGCGTGGGCTCGGGAAGCGTCATGCGCTGCTTGGTGGCGCGTCCCTTGCCCAGCACGGCAACGGTTCCGGCCTCCAGGTCCACGTCCGCCACGTTAAGCGCTCCCACCTCTCCGCGCCGGAGCGCCAGGTCGTAGCCCAGGCTCAGGAGTGCCCGCGCCCGGCGCGCCCGGGCGTCGTCGCGCCCTTCGAGAAGCATCAGCATCCGCCGGAAGCCCTCGCGCCCGGGTCCTCGGGTGTCGCGGTAGGGCTCGGCCTTGAGAGGTTCCACGTCGAGCTTCCAGGGGACCAGCCCGATCACGCGGGCGACCTTCACCAGTGAGCGCACGGCCGCGAGGCGCCGGTTGACTGTGGCCGGGGAAAGCCCCCGCTCTTGCAGGTGCGCGCGGTAGCGGAGCGCCGTTTCGTTCGCGCGGCCCTGTCCCCCGGCAAGTAGCGCACGGGCCGCGTCCTCCACCGTAGCGGCGCCCAGGAACGCGGCGAAGTGCTGAACGTCAGCGCGGTAGGCAGCCAGGGTGCGCGGGTTCCGGCCGGCCAGGAAGGCGGCCAGGAGGCGCCTTGATGCGGAGGCCGGGATCGCTGGGGCTTGGGGTCGTGCGGTCCTGTCGTCCATGGCTTGCCTGGTGTTTGGTGTGTTCCGATTCACGTAGCACTCTCCGAATGGGAACGCACGAGGATAGAGATGGCGGGGATGTGGA
>JAUYMQ010000623.1 GCA_030698575.1 Deltaproteobacteria bacterium | reverse complement strand
GACAGAACAGTCCGCGCCCGCGGGGTCGCCGCGTGATAGGCTCTCAGCGAAAAATCCATGATCCGTCGGGCACTCGCCGATCTCGGGCTCGTCATCCGCCGCTTCTTCGGCCACGATGGATTCCTCCTGGCCGGCGCCCTGGCGTTCTCGTCTCTCCTCTGCCTGGCTCCTCTGGCGCTGCTCCTCGTTTCCGGCGTGGGGTTTCTCCTGCAGTCCGACGAGGCGGCCGCGTCCGTCATGGAGACCGCCACCTCGCTACTGCCCGGGTACAGCTCGGAAGTGCTCGCGGCGCTGACCCTCCTGACGCAGGAGCGCAAGGTGACCGGTCTGCTCGGCGGGCTCGGCCTGGCGGTCTTCGCCACCCAGCTCTTCTCGCTCACCCGCACCGTGACGAACGTGGCTTTCCGGGTGCAGCAGCGGCGCGGTCTGGTCCATGGATTCGCCTTCGATCTCTTCGCGCTCGGCGTCTGCGGGCTGCTCGCGGTGGTGCTGTCGGGGGCGATCCTGACGGTCGTGGCGCTCGGAAACGTCGGGCTCTACGTCCTCCCGCCCTCGACGCTGGCTTCAGCCCGATGGGCGAAGCTGATCGCACTGCCCCTCCTATACTTGTCCCTGGCGGGCCTGCTCTTCTTCGTGTACCGCACCTTCCCGAACACCGCGGTGCGCACCCGCGCGGCCGCGACGGCCACCGTCGTCGTGGCAGTACTCTGGGAGGCGGCACGCTGGGGGTTCAGCACCTACCTCGCGATGTCCGGAGTGTACGGCAAGCTCTACGGCTCCTTCGGGATGGTGGTGGCAACCCTCGTATGGATTTATTTTTCCGCCACCATTTTCGTGGTCGGGGCGGAGATCGCCGCGATGCTGACGGAACGGAGCGTCGGAGTGACTGAACCGAGCGCCGAGAGCGTCGCGCCGACATTCGTGCCGCCGCAGCGGCTTCGGCTCGCGCCCTACGTCCTCGTAAGCCTGCTCGGTGCAGCGGCGGCCACGCTCGCAATCCAGAACGGCTCGCCCATCACGATTCACTTCCTGGCATGGGTGCTCGAGGGCTTGCCGCTCGGCGGCGTGCTCCTGGGATCCCTGGCTGCCGGAGTACTCTTCGCAGCTGTTCCACTCTTGATCGGCCGGAGGAGACTCCAGGCGCGGCTTTTGCGGCTGGAGCAACACCTGGCCCCGACGGCGATGAAGTCCCAGGAGACCCACCACCGTCCAGAACTGCCGGCCGGACACTAGACCGAGTGCGCCGGGTCCTCGACAGCGGATGAATGGCGTCCAGGGTCCAGTCCGCCTCTGGCGCGGTCATGTCTCGCGCGAGCGGCGCCGGGGCTGTGGCGTCAGCGATCCGTGTGCGCCTCTGCCTCGCTCGCGGTCGCGGCAGTTCCCCCCTCGAGGCAGTTAGAGCGGAGGAGCAGACGGCCGACCAGCAGGCCCACGACGGCCGCGACCGCGGACGCGACCAGCACGCCCAGCGTCGCGACGCCGAGGTGCCCGGCATCGGGAAACGCGAGACCCGCGACGAAGATCGCCATAGTGAAGCCGATCCCCGCCACACAGCCGACGAGGACGATCCCCATCCACGTCACCCCCGCAGGGACCGTCGCGATGCCGAGGCGGGTTGCGGCGACGCTCGCGAGGAGGATGCCGACCGGCTTGCCGATGACGAGGCCTGCGATGATGCCAAGCAGGAGCGGAGTGGAGTCGGCCGCATTCAGGTTCACGTCGCGGACGTTCACCCCGGCGTTCGCCAGGGCGAAGAGGGGCATCACCCCGAACGCGACCCAGGCGTGGAGGGCCGCCTCGATCCGGACGACGGGCGACAGCGCTTCCCGTCGCGCCTCGCCCAGATCGGCAAGGGGCGCGATCAGCTCGCGCGCATCGTGTTCGCGATCGACCTGTCGGCGGACACGCTCGATCGCCTCCTGGGCGGCGGACAGGAAGCCATGAGCTCCGAACCACGGGCGAACAGGCGTGAGCAGACCGAGGACAACCCCCGCGATCGTCGGGTGGATGCCTCCCCACAACATGCCGGCCCAGATGATCGCGCCCGGAGGAACGTAGGCGAGGGGGAGACGCACGCCAGTCCGCTGGAGCACGACGACGAGGGCGACCCCGCCGCCGGCCAGTGCGAGCCCCGCCCACACGACACCCGTGGAGTAGAAGAGGGCGATGACCACGATCGCCCCGATGTCGTCGATGATTGCCACCGCCAGGAGTAGGACGCGGAACGAGGCCGGGACCCGGTGACCCAGCAGGGCGAGGACGCCGACGGCGAAGGCGATGTCCGTGGCCATTGGCACGCCCCAGCCGTCGCGTGCAGGCCGCTCCGGGTTCAGGAGGAGATAGATCAGCGCGGGCATCAGCATGCCCCCGAGGGCCGCGGCAACGGGCAGAGCCGCGCGCCTCGGCTCGGCCAGCTCGCCCTCATGCATCTCGCGCCGGATCTCCAGGCCGACGACGAAGAAGAAGACGACCATCAGTCCGTCGTTGATCAAGAAGTGGAGCGGGTGCGTAAGGGTGAAGCTTCCCACGCCGATCGTCACGGGCGCCTGCCACAGGCGCTCGTAGAGATGGCCCCAGGGCGAGTTCGCCCAGACGAGCGCCCCGACGGCCGCTACGAGAAGCACGATGCCGCTGGCGGCCTCGATGGAAAGGAAGCGTTCGATGGGTCTGACGATGTTCCCGGCGAGGCGCCGGGCGGGCTCCGACACC
>JAUYMQ010000619.1 GCA_030698575.1 Deltaproteobacteria bacterium | reverse complement strand
GCTCGAGGTCATCGGCGCGCCGGACATCGACGCGCTCTTCGAACCGGTCCCGGCGCCGCTCCGGAAGAGAGCGGTGCTCGACCTGCCTGCGGGGCTCGACGAGCACAGTCTGAAGGCCCACCTGCTCGAACTGGCCGCCCGGCAGCAGGTCCCGCCTGCGGAGGGGATGTTCCTCGGCGGCGGCGCATACAACCACTTCCAGCCGGGCGTGGTCGACTTCGTCATCTCGCGTTCCGAGTTCTACACCAGCTACACGCCCTACCAGCCCGAAATCAGCCAGGGCACCCTTCAGGCGATTTTTGAGTACCAGTCGCTCATCTGCCAGCTCACGGAGATGGAGGTTTCGAACGCGAGCCTCTACGACGGCGCTTCGGGCCTGGCCGAGGCGCTGCTGCTCGCCCGGCGAGTGAACCGCCGAAAGCGGTTTCTCCTCGCTCGCACGATGCATCCCGACTACCGCGCCGTGGCGAGAACGTACCTCTCCGGCAGCGACGCCGAGATCGAGGAGATCCCTTACGGCGCTTCGGGCGCAATTGATCTCCCGGCGCTCGAGGCGGCGCTGAACGACGGCGTGTCTGCCGTGGCGGTGCAGAGCCCGAATTTCCTCGGCTGCGTCGAAAACCTCGCCGAGGTCGCCCGGCTGGTTCACGGCGCGGGGGCCCTGTTCGTCGTCGCCTGCAGTGAGCCGGTGAGTTACGGCGTGCTCCGCGGGCCCGGAGCCTTCGGCGCCGACGTGGCGGTGGGAGACGGCCAGAGCTTCGGCCTGCCGCCGAGTTACGGCGGCCCGTGGTTCGGATACTTCGCCACCAACCAGGCGCACCTGCGGCAGATTCCGGGCCGTCTCGTCGGCCAGACGCACGACACAAACGGGCGCCGGGGCTTCGTGCTCACGCTCTCCACCCGCGAGCAGCATATCCGCCGCGACAAGGCGACCTCGAACATCTGCACCAACCAGTCGCTGTGCGCGCTGGCCGGCGCGGCCTTCCTGGCCACCCTCGGGAAGCAGGGCCTGGCGGAGCTGGGGCGTCTGAACCTCGCAAAGGCCGAGTATGCGAAGAACACCATCCGGGAGGCGGCCGGCGTGGGGCTCCCCTTCGCGGCGCCGACCTTCAACGAATTTGTGGTGGAGGTGAAGAGTGATCCGGAGCGCGTGCTGGCCCGGCTGCGCGATGACGGCGTGCTTGGCGGCCTCGCCCTCGGGCGCTGGTATCCGGAACTCGAGAACGCCATCCTCGTCTGCGTGACCGAGATGAACCCGAAATCGATGATCGATCAGCTGGCCAGGGGGCTCAAGGCATGAACCGCGACCCACGGGCAAAGCAGACCCTCGAGCCGCTCCTTTTCGAGAAGGGCTCGCCGGGGCGGCGGGGTTACTCGCTTCCGCCTGCCGACGTGCCGGCGGCCGACGCGGCCGCGCTCTACGGCAAGGAAAGCACGCGCGAGGCCGTCGAGGGGTTCCCCGAGATCTCGGAGATCGATGTCGTCCGGCACTACACGCGCCTGTCGCGCCAGAACTACGGCGTCGACGTCGGCATGTACCCGCTCGGCTCCTGCACGATGAAATACAACCCGAAGCTGAACGAGTGGGCCGCCCGCCTGCCGGAGTTCGCGCGTTCGCACCCGTTGCAGCCCGTGGAGATCTCGCAGGGGCTGCTCGAGCTCATGTACCGTCTCGAGCAGATCCTCTGCGAGGTGAGCGGCATGGCGCGGGTGACGCTCCAGCCGGCGGCCGGCGCGCAGGGCGAGCTGACGGGCATGCTCATGGTGCGCGCTTACCAGAAAGCGAAGGGCAATCCGCGCAAGAAGGTGCTCATCCCCGACACGGCCCACGGGACCAACCCGGCTTCCTGCACGCTATGCGACTACGAGGTCGTGAGCATGAAGACGGGCCCGACGGGGCTGCTCGAACCGCGCGAGGTGGCGGCGCACATGGACGAGGAAGTCGCCGCGCTGATGCTCACGAACCCGAACACCTGCGGGCTCTTCGAGAAGCACATCGTCGAGATCGCGGAGATCGTGCACGCGAAGGGTGGGCTGGTTTATTTCGACGGCGCCAATCTGAACGCGCTCATGGGAGTGGCCAAGCCGGGCCACAGGGGCGTGGACGTGATGCACTTCAACCTGCACAAGACCTTCTCCACCCCGCACGGCGGCGGCGGCCCGGGCTCCGGGCCGGTCGGCGTCGCCGAGCCGCTCGTCCGGTATCTCCCCACGCCCATCGTAAATCACCGCGAGGGCGCCTACGTGATCGAGGAGCTTCCCGAGTCGATCGGCAAGGTGAAGAGCTTCAATGGCCACGTGGGAATGCACATCCGCGCTTACGCCTTTGCGCTGGCGCTCGGCGGTGAGGGGCTCGCGGATTCGAGCCGGCACGCGGTGCTGAACGCCAACTACCTGCTCGCAAAGCTCCGCGACGTTTACCACGCACCCTATCCCGGCCCTGTCATGCACGAGTGCATCCTGACGGACCGGAAGCAGAACGCCCACGGAGTGAAAACGCTCGATATCGCAAAACGCCTCATGGACTACGGCTACCACCCGCCCACCATCTACTTCCCCCTCGTCGTGCCGGGGGCCCTCATGATCGAGCCGACCGAGAGCGAGAGCCTCGAGACGCTCGACGCCTTCGCCGACAGCATGCGCGCCATCGCCGCCGAGGCTGCGGACTGGCCCGAGCTGGTCACCGGGGCGCCCTTCACCACGCCCGTGGCGCGCCTCGACGAAGTCACGGCCGCGCGCAAGCCCATCCTTCGCTGGCTTCCCGAGTAGGCGGAAGCCGGCGCTAAAATTTCAGACCTGACCCCGGGAATTTTAGCGGCGGCCGTAGATGAATTCGCCCGTGATCGTCAGACTGTTCTTGGCGATACGGTCGGGGACGGGTGGGAAGGGTTCGGCGTAACGCACGGCGCGGAGCGCTTCCTCGTCGAGAAAGGCGCTGCCCGACGACTGCAGGAGTGCTGGCTCGCCCTCGAGGCGGCCGTTCTTGGCAATCACGAACCGGACCACCGTGGCGCCCCGGCCGGTCCGCGCCGCGGCTTCCGCCAACGAGCTGCCCGCGCTGTGCGAGAGCATGCTCCCGCCGCCGAAGTTCTGCAGCGTCTGCTGGTAGGTGTCGCTGGCCGAGCGCACGAGCCGCGCGGGATCCCAGTTGATCACGATGCGTTTCTTGATGGCCAGATAGTAACCGACGTGCTCGCTCTCGAGCGTGGCCATGGACATCTCCGCGTCCACTGGCACAAGATCCGGATTGTAGGGATTGCTTCGTCCGCCCTTGGCGTCGGCCGCGAGCTGCGCGAGGCGCTCTTCGGTGGGAAGCAGATCCTTGATGCCCTCCCCGGGACTGGCCTTGCCGCCCTTCGCGCCGCCCTCTTCTCCAGCGCCCTTCCTCCTGAAGATCGCATCGGCGCTCACGCGCTCGGGCGGCTCAGCCGGCGCCGGCGTCCCCGGCCGGAGAGCCTTCCTGGCGGCCGCCCCGCCATCGCCGCCGCCGGCGACTGCACGCGCCTGCGCCGCATCGGCCTGCTTCGCCTCGCGTGCTTCGGCTGCGCGCTGCTCGCTCTCGACGGCCGACGGCTTGGCGAGGGGATCCGCGGTCTTGCGCTTGCTGATCTCGCCCCGGTTGTCGATGGGGAGATCACGCGCGCGCGCCTGGCGCTCGACACGCTGGTTGTACCTGGAGAGAACGCGCGCATCGCGCGGGATCTCCTCGACCGCGGGTTTGGGGGTGTCCACGACGTCGAAGGCGCGCGACGGAGGCTCCGGGACGGGCTGTGGCGCGGGTTGCGCTTCAGTTTCGGGCGCGGGCGGCGCTTCGTCGGGAGCAGGGGGCGGAGGAGCGGGCGTGGCCGGCGTGGGGCGCCGGTAGGAGCGGGGCACTTCGACGATTTCGATGGTCGGACGGATTGACGGCAGCTCCAGCGAAGACAGGAACGGCGAGAGGTACGCCCAGAAGAGCAGCGCGTGCAGCGCGATCGAGATCGCGACAAAGATGTCGAGGTGGTTCTGGCGTTCGAGCACGGCGGTCCTCTGCATGGTTACTTAGTATAAAATACAAGCGGGGCTCGTGAGAGCCCCGCTTGCCTTCGAGGTCAGAGGCCGCCGTTCCTCTGGCTCTCGATTCCGGTATCTCTCTATCGAGAGAACCGGCAGTGCCGTCGGACCCGAGGGGTCTTTGGGGGGGGGGTTGGGCCGTCGGCAAATTTTCCGGTGCCGCTCCTCGGCGCCGATTTGACCTTTGCAAACACAGGGTTTCATCAATTCGTTCGAAGAGGCAGGACCCGGAGGGCATGCTCACCGCGTTTTGCACGCCCCCTGAACGCCCGACCTCGCCTCTGCCTCACTCCGACGTTCCCACCGGAGGCATTATCGAGGTCTGTGCGGGCGCCCGCCTCGCGACTTGACGGGATCCGGTGTCCCGTACGCCGGGGCCCGGCAGGGCCGGCGGGTCCAAGCGCTCCACACCGATGGATAAAGCAAGGGGCGTGCCAGTGCGCCGGGATGGCGTGAAAGAACGCGTAAAAAGCTCTAAGTATCTGATTTAGTACTGTTTTTTTGAGGCCCGCGAAGACCGTCCGAAATCCCCGTTCCGGGAAATGTTAGGGGGGATGCAACACACGGTGTGGAAGTCGGGCCCCCTCCTCGGCTTCCGGACCGCGAAACGGAGGAAGGTTTCGGCGGGGGCGGTATTTTCAGGCTGTCAGGTTCCCGCTAACGTCCTCCGAGGGCGGCCGGGCGGGGCAGGAAGGGGAATTGCCGGGCATGCAGCGCGCCGCGAAAGGGCTCCTGGAGATCAACGGGGCGACGCTCCTTCTGGGGTTCACCGCGCTGTTTCCGAAGCTCGTCAACCTGCCCCCCCAACAGATCATCTTCTGGCGATCGGCGGTGGCGGCCCTCGCCCTCGTCGTGATGCTGCTCGCCCGCCGCCGCTCGTTCCGACTCGAGAACCGGCGCGCCTACCTGATGGTCGTGCTCCTCGGAGCGCTGCTCGGCGCCCACTGGATTCTTTATTTCCACGCCGTGCAGATCTCGAACGTGGCCATCGGGATCGTCTCGCTCTTCACCTTCCCCGTGATCACGGTCCTGCTCGAGCCCGCCTTCAACCGCGCGCGTATTGATCCGGCCGACGTCGTGACCGCGCTGGCGGTGCTGGCGGGAGTTCTCCTGATGGTGCCGGGGCTCTCTCTCGAGAGCAGCGCAACACACGGGGTGGCCCTTGGCGTCTGCTCCGCCCTGCTCTACTCGCTTCGCAATATCTTTCAGAAGAAGTACCTGAGCGGGTCTGACAGCGCCGTGACGCTTTTCTTTCAGGTCACGGTGGCTGCGCTGCTGCTCCTGCCTGTCATGCCGAGGGGCTTTGGCGGGCAGGCGGCGCCGTGGGCGCTCCAGCTCGTCGCTCTCGGACTGCTGTTCACCGCCTTCCCGCATTCGTTGCTGCTTGACAGCCTGCGCCACCTGAAGGCGAAGACCCTCGGCATCGTGCAGAGCCTTCAGCCGGCCTACGGCATCGCCCTTGCGGCGTTGCTGCTCGGGGAGTACCCCTCACTCCGCACGCTGGGCGGCGGTGCGATCATCCTCGGCGCGGCGCTCTACGAATCGATCAAGGTGAGCCGCCCGAGAACCTGAATGGACCTGTGACGAGAGAGGCGACGAATGAAGCGCGTATGCGTTTACTGCGGTTCCCGGGAAGGGGCGCGCCCCGCCTACAGCGCGATGGCGAGGCGCCTCGGTGAACTGCTCGCCGGAAAGGGAATCGGCCTCGTCTACGGCGGCATGCGGGCGGGGCTGATGGGCGAGGTCGCCGATGCCGTGCTCGACGGCGGCGGAGAAGTCATAGGGATTATCCCGGAGATCCTCGCCGAGCAGGGGCTCGGCCATCCGCGGGTCCGGGATCTCCGCACCGTCTCCTCGATGCCCGCGCGGAAGGGGATGATGGCGGAGCTGGCCGACGCCTTCATCGTGCTGCCCGGCGGCGTGGGGACCTGGGAGGAGTTCTTCGAGATCTGGAGCTGGGCGACCCTCGGGCTGCACGACAAGCCCTGCGGAATCCTGAATGTCGAGGGCTACTACGACCGCCTCATCGAGTTTCTCGACCAGGCCGTTGCCGAGGAGTTCCTCAAGGAAAAGAACCGCGCAATGGTTCTGGTCGACGATTCGCCCGAGCGCCTGCTCGACCGACTCGCGCGTTTTGGAAAAGAAAACTAGCTGATGCCACTATAAGGAGGAACAAATGGGAACGCCCGATGGAAAGAGCGCGCGCCCGCTGGAAACTCCCAACCCCGAAGCCCTGCAGGCCTTCGCCGCCCGGGCCACCGAGGGGCCAGTGGTCATGCTGAACCTGCTCAAGTTCAAGCCGGATGGGGGCCGCGAGATGTACGCGCGCTACGGCGCCGCCGTGATGCCGCTTCTTCAGAAGGCCGGCGGGCGGATCGTCTATGCGGGCGAAGGGACGGAGCGCCTCATCGGAAGCACGGAGTGGGACTCCGTGCTCCTCGTCGAGTATCCGACGCGGCAGGCATTCCTCGACATGGTGCTCTCGGAAACCTACCGGGCCATCCAGCATCTCCGCGACGAGAGCCTCGAGCGATCCGTGCTTTACGCCACGGATCCCGGCGGGGGCGCGACGCCGTCGGCCTAGCGGGATGGCGGGAAGGGGACGCTCACCGGCTCGGGAACCGCCGGGCCGGTAAAAGCCGGCCCCGAGTATCGCGTGAGCGTCCCCCGATCACGCGGCGCGCCCGCTCGCGCCGTCAGTCGTCGTCCTCGTGCTCCTCGTCCTCGTAGATACCCTCTTCGGCCCTCTTGTGACACGCGAGGCAGTTCGCCTTTGACTTGACTTCGCGGCTCCGCCATTTGTCGGCCCGCACTTCCTGGTGCTCCTTCACCCACCATGGCGTCTCGGTGATTCGGAGCGGTGCCTGCCCTACAGCGATTCTCCGGCCATACTTCCGGGCCGCACGACCACCCTTCGGGCCGTCAGCGGCGTTGCTGAGGTGATAGTCGAGCACCGCCGCGCGCTCGGTCTCCCCGAGGCTCGCATCTTCACCAAAGTGGTCAGCCAACGTGTCGACAAGCTTCTGCCAGGAGCGCTGCGGGAGAAACTGCGGCTGGAACGCCATGTGACAACTCCCGCATTCCTGGTTGACCACCGGGTCCGTGACCGGCGGCACCCGCTCGTCTCCCGCTGCGGGAGAAGGGGTGACGACCGTCGATAGCAGCAACAACAGCGCGATGCTCTTGGGCATTTCCATCTCTCCTATCTGCAAGGGCGGTTCACTACTGTGCTGTCACATAAGTGAGGAAATCGCCCTTCTCCTTGGCCGTGCAGGCACGCCCCAATACCTGCGTGCCATTGCGGGTGAACCACTTTTCCACCTTGGCCTTGTCGGTGTAGCGCCCGGGACTCTTGGAGAGCGCCATGGGGTCGATGGCCTTGCCAGCTCGTGTCTGTCCTGTCTCCAGCGGCGTATTGCCGTGACAGGCCGTGCAGGAAGCCGTGCCCGGCTTGCCGCCCGTGTGGTCCGCTCGGTAGAGGGCGGCGCCGCGCTCGGCGGAGAATTGACCGAAGCCGGGCTCGTCCCGCCGGGCCTGCGCCAGGAGCTCGGCGAGGATGGCATCCCGCCTCGGCTCAGCGAAGGCTGGCGTGCTCGCCAGCACAGCGAAGGTGAGGGCACCAACCAACATGAGGTGCGATGCTTTCATTGCCTTTCCTCCATCGAATCGTAAGGACTCGGTCGTCGAAGCGCCCGCGCCCGGCATCAGTCGTCGTCATCGTCGTCGTCATCCGACCGCCCGGATTTGAGGCGTGCGTCGAAGTACCCTTCGAGGCGCGCCGCTCCGGGCGCAGCGTCCTGCACGTAGGCCGCTGCGGCGCCGTGCCGGTAGACCAGCTCACCGCCGGAGTGCCCGACGGCGAGCGCGAAGCCGAGCGTGACGACTGACAGCGCCGCCGCGGCCACGCGCCCCAGGTTTCCCGGACGGCCGGGGATCAAGC
>JAUYMQ010000618.1 GCA_030698575.1 Deltaproteobacteria bacterium | reverse complement strand
CGTGTCGTCGGATTACCGAGATGGACCAGAAGGCGCCGCGCCGCGTAGAGTTCCGCCGAGAGAATCGAATCGCCGCCCGTGCGGAAGCCCAGCCGGGGGACCCCGCCCTTCCCGAGGTGCAGCCCTTTTCCGGCATCGATCTTCCCGTCGCCGTTCACGTCGGCGCCCGACGAGGTGGCCGATTCTTCCGAGGCGTCGATGAGAAGCACCACGTCGAGCGGGGCGCCGGGGGACCGCTCGGACTGGAGTGGATGGGGAACACCGGGTACGGTTGCGGGAGGATCCTCCGCCTGCGCCTGGGCGTGGAAGATCGACGCGGCAAGCCCGAGACAGATCGCCGGCAGGACGTGCGTGAAAGCGGCGCCGCGGGGGCTCATCAAGGCGCCTTCACCGCGGCGGCAGCCGGCGCCCCTTCTTGCACGGGCAGCGTGAGGGTCTCGAACCGGCCGTCGCCGTTCTGATCGATCAGGCGCGAGGTCACGCGCCCCTCCTCGATCGTCTCCCGGCGCTCGAACCGGCCGTCGCCATCTTCGTCGAAGCGCCGCTCGGCCACCTGGTCGCCCTCGTAGACGTCCAGCCGGTCGGGGCGCCCGTCGCTGTTCCGGTCCATGGCGTGGCGCCTCAGCACTTCGCCGTCGTAGCCGAACCAGGCGTCGGCGCGGCCGTCGTCATCGGCGTCGAGCGCGCGGAGCCGCCACCCGTCTCCGGCCTCCTCTTCCGAGAGCAACGCCAGGAGATCGGCGTCCGCCGCAGCGTTCTCCGCTGCCGGGGGCGTCTCGGCGGGGGGCGCGGCCGCCTCGACCCCGGCTTTGCCGGCCGTCGCAACCTTGGCGCCCTCGGCCGTGGGCTCGGCGTGGTTCATCACCTGTTCGGCCCAGGCCTCATAGTCCTCGAGCGGGTCAGGAAGGGCCTGCAGGGCGCGCGGCGCCCCCGCGGCCGCCGGATAGGCAGTGGCGTCCAGTGCCTCGGAACCTATCCCCCCCGCCGCGGGTTGCACGCCGCTGTCGAGCTGGTCGACCCGGGCCGCCACCTGGGCCTCCCAGGCCTCCTGATCCTCCACCTGATCTTCCCACCCGCCCCCCGCGCCCGGCGCAGACCCGCCTCGGCCGAAGATCGGCCGGCCCGCCACGAAGCCTGCGACGAAACCCGCGCCGCCCCCGGCTGCCATGCCGATGGGCCCGCCCAGGCCCCCGAAGGCGGCGCCGACGGTGCCGCTGTGCAGGCCCGATTTGAAGCGGTCCGGGAAAGAAGGAGCGCTCGATCGCGGCGCACTGGTAGCCGCGGCGGTCACTTCGGGCGCCGGGGCACGTTCAGACGTGGCTGCGCCTTCGGCGGCCGGCGGTGCCTCCGCGGCAGGAGAGTCGCTCGCCGCGCCCTCTGCCGAAGGCACCGGAGCATCGGCCGGTTGCTTCGATTTCAGCGTGACCGTCGTTCCGCAACCGCCCAGCAGTGCGGCGGCCAGCGTGATCGACAGCAGGCTCGCTCGAAGCATGGCAAGGCCTTTCAAGCTGTTTCGCCTCCCGGGGGCTCCACCAGCGGCAGCCCCTGGGCCTCGGCGACACCGGGGTGCGTCACCCGGCCGGCGTGGAGATTGATCCCCCGGCGGAGCGACGGGTCTTCGGCCGCCACCTCCGCTATCGGCGCGGCAGCAAGCTTCTGGACGTAGGGAAGCGTGGTGTTCGTGAGGGCAAAGGTGCTCGTGCGCGGCACGGCCCCGGGCATGTTGGTTACGCCGTAGTGGATGACCCCGTCGACCGTGTACACCGGATCGGCGTGGGTCGTCGGGTGGATGGTCTCGATGCATCCCCCCTGATCCACGCTCACGTCCACCATGACCGTGCCGGGCTTCATGCGCTTCACCAGATTGCGCGTGACCAGGCGCGGCGCCCGTCCGCCGGGAATGAGGACCGCGCCGATGACGAGATCGGCGTCGAGCACCGACCGCTCGACATTGGCCGAGTTCGAGACCAGCGTACCGAGATTTCCGGAGAAGATGTCATAGAGGTAGGTGAGCCGCGGAAGCGAGATGTCGAGCACGTCGACTTCGGCGCCCAGCGCGTGCGCGACGCGCACGGCGTTGATGCCGACCGTGCCGGCGCCAATCACCGTCACCTTGCCCCGCGGCACGCCGGGAACGCCGCCCAGCAGGATTCCACGCCCCCCGTGCTCGCGCTGCAGGAAGTGAAGCCCCACCTGAACGGCGAGCCTCCCCGCCACCTCACTCATGGGCGCGAGCAGCGGGAGGGAGCCGTCGGGCAGTTGCACGGTCTCGTAGGCGACAGCCGTGACCTCGCGCTCGAGGAGCGTCCGCGTGACCTCCGGCGCAGCGGCGAGATGCAGGTAGCAGAAGAGAATCTGCCCGGGGCGCAGCATCGCGGCCTCGTCGGCGGTCGGATCTTTCACCTTCAGGATCAGGTCGCAGGCGTCGAAGAGCGTCCGCGCTTCCGGCACGACGCTGGCGCCGGCGGCCTCGTATTCCGCGTCCTTGAGCCCGCTCCCCTGCCCCGCGCCCGCCTGCACCATGACTTCGTGCTTGGCCTCGATGAGCGACCGGGCGCCCGCTGGCACCAGCGCCACGCGGTACTCGTGCACCTTCATCTCTTTCGGCACGCCGATGCGCATGGCGATCTCCGTAGCGGTGGTTACGGGTCAGAGGCTGCTGCGCGTCCCGGGCCAGCGGGGATTTTCATCTTACCCCGGCGGTTCCGGCTGTGCTATCCTTCGCCGCCGACGGAGCGGGATGGCGGGCTTCTCGCATATCACCGCGGGGCCCCGGGCATGCCGTCGCGGCGCCCCCGCGTGTCATTGCGAGGAGGGCCGAAGGCCCGACGAAGCAATCCCCAGGCAATCGGCCGCTCTGCCGCCGGGGAGGGTGCCAAGCGCGGGGGGGATTGCTTCGTCGCTCCGCTCCTCGCAATGACATGCGGGGCGGTCCTCATCGCAATGACATGCGGGGCGGCCCTCCTCGCAATGACACGCGGGCGGGCCGTCGACGGAGCCAAAACCGGAGGGGGCATCGTTCGTGCCAAACCTGCCGACCTACCTGAAGTGCATCGTCTGCGGCAGCGAAAACCACCGCGGCCTGAACATCCGCTTTCGCGTGGACGGCTCGGAGATTCGCAGCGAGGTGCCGTTCAACGAGGAGTTCTGCGGCTTCAAGGACATCGTGCACGGCGGAATCCTGACCGCCGTTCTCGACGAGGCGATGGGCTGGGCGGCGGCCTACACCACCCGGCGCATGTGCCACGCGGCCGAGCTGACCATCCGCTTCGTCCGGCCCACGCGGGCGGGCGAGAAGGTCGAAGTCGTCGCCCGCATGGAGCGGGACCGGCGACGAATCATCGAGGCCTCGGGCGAAATACTGACAAGCACCGGTGAAGTGCTCGTGCGCGGCACCGGAAAGTTCATGCCGCTCCCCCCGGATCAGGCGAAGCTCGTTGAATCCTATCTCGAATACGAAGACTGTGATCGCATCCACTTCGTTTACTAATCATCGACAGCGCCAGAAGAACGGATCATCGATCCGCCGTTCAGCTTTACTCCACATCCCCATTCTATTTCAGGGCCTAGCTATTATCTCCCTCGCCCTCGTGACAGGCTGCATCGCGCTCCCCATGATGCGCTCCGGGCCCAGCCAGGCCTGGATTGAGGGAGTGCCGGAGGACAGCCGCTCGATGGTGAAGGGGCGCGTGCCGTACTGGATCACTCCCCCGATCTCCCGTAGCGCCACGAAGACCTTCGTCTACGGCCCCGTCGTGACGGCCGAGTCGCGCGAGGGCGTGCACATGGTGAAGGTGCACAACGACTCCGCGCTGGAGGTTTGGGTCCGCACCTTTGCCCACAAGGGGATTCCGGTGCGCGCGGTAGTTTGCCAGGAAGGGAAGGCTTACCCGCTGGCGCTGCCCCACCTTCTGCGCCCGGGCGACGAGCAGATGTTTCTCGTATCCGACGAGGGGAAGACGAAGGAAATCCGGATGCGGCTCGGCACTTACATCGACAAGGACGACGTTTACATCAAGTTCGGCCCGGGGCCCGGCCTCGTGACCGGTTTCGTGATCATCCCCTTCGGCACCTACTCCTACGACCCCCTCCCCCAGCGCTGCGTCGACGCCGCCCGGGCTCTCTAGCACCGCGGCAATCCCCTCCGCGCTTGCCGGGAGATTGCTTCGTCGCTTCGCTTCTCGCAATGACACAATGCGCATGTCATTGCGAGGAGGGCCGCAGGCCTGACGACGCAATCCCCCATGCGCTCGCCGGGAGATTGCTTCGTCGCTGCGCTCCTCGCAATGACATGCGGGGCAACGCCCACTACATCCCGCCTGGCCCCAGGGTTTCGTTCCCGCTGCCGCTTCTGAACCCGGCCAGATCGATCGTCACGTAGACGTAGCCCGCCTCCTTGAAGCGCCGGACGATCTCGTCGCGGAGCTGGGCGTCGAGCAGCCGCTCGATCTCGCCGCGCCCCACTTCGATTCTCGCAAGCGTGTCGTGGTGCCTCACCCGCACTTCGCGGAACCCCTTCTCCCGCAAAATCTTCTCGCAGGCCTCGATGCGCGCGAGCGCCGCGGGGGTCACGGGCGTGCCGTAGGCGATGCGCGAGGAGAGGCACGGCGAGCTGGGCTGGTCCCAGGTCTCGAGCCCCATGTCGCGGGAGAGCGCGCGGATGTCGGCCTTCGTGAGCCCCGCCTCGACGAGCGGGCTCCGCACACCCCGCTCGGCCGCCGCCTGACGCCCGGGGCGGTGATCGGCGAGGTCATCGACGTTGGTGCCGTCGAGGATCGCAGGCACGCCGAGGGCCTCGGCCTGCGCCTGGCAGAGCCGGTAGAGCTCGTTCTTGCAGAAGTAGCAGCGGTTGGTGGGGTTGGCGGCGTAGCTCGGATCGTCCAGTTCGCGGCTTTCAACGACTATCTGGCGCACCCCCATCGCCCGGGCGAGCTGCTCGGCGCGCAGGCGGTCGGCTTCGGGGAGGCTTGGCGAAACGGCCGTCAGCGCC
>JAUYMQ010000614.1 GCA_030698575.1 Deltaproteobacteria bacterium | reverse complement strand
CTGTTCCGCGAGAGGACGCCAGGAGGCGCCGGTCCCGTGACCCGGCGCGACGTTCTCGAGCTGGAGGTGGAGCTCCGGAACGCGAGCGGCAGCTTCAACAAGGACGGCAACAACGACAAGGCCTACGCGGCCCGTGTCGCCTACAGCCCGACGCTCGGCGCGGAGCTGGGCCTGTCGCTCTACGGGGGCCGATACACGGACGTCATCAGCGGCTCGGATCAGAACATCAAGACCTACGCGCTCGATCTCATGTACCGGAAGGGACCCTTCGAGATTGTCGCGGAGGGCTACCACACCTCCTTCGGCGACGTGCACGCGGTGTTCCAGGGTCTGGCGAACCGGATCACGAATGGCGAGACCGAGAGCGCGGACGCGCTCCTGGAGAGCGAGATCGAAATCGCTCCGAGCGGCTTCTCGGGCGACCGGTACGGCTACTACGCCGATCTCAAGTATCACTTCTGGCCGAGCTTCCTGAACGGAACCTTCCTCGCGACGGGCTTCGAGAACCCCGACCTCATCCTCGTGGGCCGGGCGGAAACCGTTGTCTGGAAGGACGTGGTGGACGCCGTGACGATTGAGGATGGCATCGCCTCCCTGGAGCGCGAGGACCGGATTCAGGATCGCTACACCTTCGCGCTCGCCTACCGGCCCGTGCCCGACTGGGTCTTCAGTCTGGCCTGGGAGTATTCGCTCGCGAAGAAGGGCGACGGACTTCTATTTCCCGACACCGGTAAGAACAGCCTGAGCAGTTGGATGGCCGGGATGTCCTTCGCCTTCTGAACCGAACCTGCCCTCGGCGGGGAGATTCTCTCCGGGGTGCACACGCGATCGAGTCAGGTGCCCATGCGATCAAGTCAAAGGCTCATTTCGCTCCTCGTCCTGATCTTCGCGGCGTCCGTCGGACCCGCCGTCGCACCGGGAGCCGCGTCGGACGAGGAGGTCTATCTGACGCCCGAGGAAGCGCCGGGTCTCCTCTTTCCCGAGGCGACGAGCATCAACCTGGAACGCGCGCGCTTGACCCCGGCCTTGCGCGAGGAGATCGGGAAGCGCATCGCGCCTACGCGCCCCAGCCTATGGGAACCGTCGGTCCCCGTCTATCTCGCGAAGAAGGAAGGCTCGGTCGTGGGATACGCCGTGGTTGTCAACGAGATCGGCAAGCACCGGCCGATCACCTTCGTCGTTGGCGTCGAGACGGACGGAAGGGTGCGGGGGGTGGAGATCATGGTTTATCGAGAGTCGGTGGGAAGCGACGTTCGCGCGGGCCGTTTCCTGAAGCAGTACCGCGGCAAGACGCTGGAGGCGCCCCTGCGCGCGGGGCGCGACATCACGAACATCAGCGGCGCCACGCTGTCCGTCCGGGCCGTCAACCGGGGCACCCGGAAGGCCCTCGCGCTCATCGAGATCCTCTACGGCACGGCCGCGACGGCCGGCCATGCATCGCCGCCTCGCTCACGGGCGGGACAACTCGGGCCGGTGGTTGTAGCACTGTCGCCTGAGGGATCACATCACGGCAGGCATGCCGGTGCGGTTCGCGGTGCCTCACTGATCGCCGCGATCGAGCGCAGGGCGAGCATCGAGACTGAAAGGTCGATGGAGGAAAACCGTCCGACAAGCGCATTCTCCCCAGGAGGGCGGCCATGAGCCACTCGCACGATGAGTCTCGCGTCCCTTGTTTCGTTCGTCTCTGCCCAAACGGATGTGTCTGGTTGGGATTCGGTGTCACGACCGTCCATCTCCTGCCTTCCGAGTTCCGCGCCTTCCTGCGAGCGGCGCTCAAGGCTGCGGAGGATCTAGGCATCTCTCGTCCATTGGAAGACGCCGTGAAGGCGTCAAGGCGGCATTGATGTCGGCGGAAGCGACCATGTTCACCGAATTCATGGAACTGTTGCGGCCGCTGCGCGGCAGAGCAGCCGGGGAATTCCATCCGCGGGCCGGTGTCGCCCTGAACCTCTCTCCGAATTGCGCACTCCGCCCGATCTGGGAGGTCGAGCCAGAAGCGCTGCTGATTGTCTTTGGGCTCCTGCTCCGGCGCGATGACCTGGAGGCGCTTTTCGGCATCCTGGAGTCCCGAGACCTCCGGGGAATGAGGGCGGATGCGCTTTTCCTTGAGGCCGTGGAGCGTTGCTCGCAGCCGTGCCCGTTCGCCGAAGCGGTCGAGCGACTATTGGATCACCGCACAGGATCAATGAGAGAACGTATGGCGCGCTGCCCTTTCGTTGCCCTCGCCGAGTGGTGGGCCGCAGCGCGTGAAAACGCGTCGGGCGAGCACCTGGCCGCCTTCTGTTGGGCACTCGTCACCGACCGCCGCTGGATCGTTCAGACTTTGAAGTTCCGGGTTCTCACTGAACTGTGGTTGCGCGCGCTGCAAATTCTTGGTGGGCATTACACGTCCGCACCGGTGGATGCGGCACGATCCTTCTGCCAGCTTGGTTGCAGCACTTCGCGCGTAACAGGAGAAACAGGATGAGCGATCCCTTTTCATCCCAGCGCGGGACCAAGCCTCAATATCGTCACATGCTCGACAATTCAGAAGTGCCTTTTTCGGAGCGGGGAGATCTCAGTTTGGATCAGTATATCGACAGGCTTACGGACGAGATTCACCAGCGGGTGGAACATCAGCGGAGCGTGGTCAGGAAGCTGCTCTGTATGGCTGACGACGACTCTTTGTGCGCGCCTTACTGCCCCCTCGCGGATTGCCCCCGTCTGGAGAACCTGCGGTCCGTGCTTCGCGAAACAATCCAAGTCCTGGAAGACACCAGACGTTCCTTCAAGTGCAAGCGATTGGAGGTTATGCGAAAGAAGCTGATCGACAGCCTAGAAGGGCGTTGAAAACGCTCAGCGGGGCGCCTTACGGTGTGGGCTCAGGCCGCACAGTGAAGGTGCAACTTCGGCGTGCGCGGTATTTCCGCGTTCACGAAAGGTTGCCTCTTCGAATCTCTTCTTGGAGAGAGGATGTGCGGCATGAGAACGATTTGGAACGTGTCGTTGGTCCTGCTGTTGGGCGCCATCAGCCCATCGGTGGCCCAAGAGGGATCTTTACCTCGAGCGTCGGGCGATTCACGAAATTCTCCCTCGCTCAGCGAATTGGCGCCCGCGGAAGACGGATCTGCTGGATCCGCCCCTTGCGAGCAGAGCAAGCTGAACACCCAAGATGCCGCT
>JAUYMQ010000585.1 GCA_030698575.1 Deltaproteobacteria bacterium | reverse complement strand
GGTGTGCGGATTCGGTGCTCGGGCAAGGCGCGCGACTGAGGCGTATCTCTAGTTACGCCGCAAGGAGCGGAACGCAGCCCGAGGGCCGAGGACGCGCGCATGGCGAGTGGAGGGTTTGTGAGATGGGCTCTAGTAACCGCCGCCGAGCCGTGAGTGATCCCAGCTGATTACCTTCTCGGGAATGATCCGGACGACAACGCGCTTGTTCGCGCGGGCCCGGATAATTTCCTCCGCCCCGCCGGGAAAGGGGCCGCCGACGTACTTGTGGGCGAAGGCAAGCTGCACGTCCTCGACGAACGATCGGTCCTCGACGATCTCGGCCTTGCCCCGGATCATGATCCCCTTGAGCTTGTCGTACTCGACGCCCGATTCCGCCAGCGCAGTCACCCGCGGATCACGGCGGACGTTCAGGACTTTCTGCGACTTGGCAAAAGTCGAAAGCAACGCGCACCCGTCGCGCATGACAAACCACATCGGCATGGCGTGGGGGTAGCCGTCCTTGCCGTTCGAGATAATGATCATGGTCTTGGACTGCTCGAGGAAGTCCCGGATCTCCTCGTCGGTCATGCGGATCTGATCGCGCTTACCGCCCATTCTGATCTCCTCCCCTAGTCACACCGCCATCCCCGCCAAACCGAGACGGGGTTCCAGCGAATTCGCTTCCGCCGCTCCATGTTATACACCCAGGGTCCGCCCGCTGTTCCGTCGAGAGTCCGCAGCTCATCGATGACGAGCCGGAAGCTCGACGGGAGGTCACTGTTTTTAAAGTAGAAACGCCCCCCCTCGCCGGGGTCGAGGAGCGACGGGCCCGTGAGCGGCGTGCCGTTCCCGGCGACGCTCTCCGCGACCCTATCGTGCCCGTCGCCGAACCACTCGAGCCGGACACTGCCGGCCGGCAGCACGTGAAGCACTTCGCTCCGTACCGGGGGCCGCAGCATGACCGAGAGTATCCCGTCGTCGTAGCCCGACTCGCCGATGACGGGTGCGCCGTAGTCGCCGCCGCCCACGGCGCGCGCGCCGGCGATGGGCCGCGAAACGGGAGCGAGCAGGATGGCCCTCAGCGAGACGAGGAGTGCGGCAGGCATGGTGAAGGCATGTTTGATTGGCGCGCCGTGAAGCAACCGGCCGAACATCGTCGGGATGCCGAACAGCGGGCGGCCTCGAAGGTCCACCGTGCGGAGATCCTCCACCGGAATTCGCAGGACTCCGTGTTCGAGCAACGCCTCAGCCGCCTTCTTGTCGCTTTTCACGCGCGCGTTGAGCCCGTAATCGATGCGCGACGCGCCGAGCTTGTCCTCCAGATGAAGGCCCACGCGGCCGGCCCCCACGCCGGCGACGGCCTGCCGTCCCTGGGCCAGGGGGATGGTGTCGTCGGGCACGCGGAAGGGCTTTCCGAGCAGATCGATTCCAGCCGCCTCCGTCCCGTCGCGAAGCACCCACTGCGCATCGATGGTGCCGCCCCCGCGGATGTACAGGCGGACGAAGGTGATCGATTCACCTCCCGCGGCGGCCTCCGCGCCGAGCGGTGTCGTCACGCCGGTGAGGCGCTGCCCGCCCGGCATGGCGCCGACCCCGTAGATGGAGGCGCGTGGATGAAAACCGCGTGGCGCGAGATCTAGCGTTCCGTCGCCGGTTCCGAGGAACGCAAAGTCGCCGTTCCCGTAGCGCTCGCCCGCCGCGAGGAGCTCCCAGCGCGGGGTGAAGCCGTCGGCGCTGCAGGGCGGATCGTAGGTGCGGAGCGACTCCGGGAGCGACCAGCCGGAGGACTGGAGCACCCAGGGCGCGGGGCGCACGCTCCGCGCGCAGGCTGGAAACGCCGCCAGCGCCAGAAGCAGGGCCGCATTGACGGCCAGCCGGACCGGGCTATGATCCCTCATTCGCTGATTCTCCCTTCGCGGTCGTATCTCGAGCCGCGTACTTCGAGTGTCGTACTTTGGGCGTTAACTTAATGCAAGGCCCTTGTTGGCGCCGCTTCATCGCAGGAGTGATCGTGTTCGGTATGCTCGGTCTTCTGGGTCTCGCTTCCGAGAGCCGCTCGTCGCGGCCCCGGGACCCCGAGAAACCCCACCACGGGGGCGACGGGCGCTTTCACAATCCTCACCTGACCACCCGCGACAGGGCCAGCCGGTTCTTCAAGTGGCAGTTCGGCCTGGGGGAGAAGGATCCGATCCTGTCCATCCCGCGAGGCTTCGCCTTTCCGAACGCCGGAGAGATGGCGCACAACCCCGGTCCCACCGTCGCCTGGGTGAACCACTCGACGTTCATCGTGAGCGCCGATGGGGTGAACGTTCTCACTGATCCGATCTGGAGCGAGCGCTGCAGCCCCATCCAGTGGGCCGGGCCGCGCCGGCGCCACCCGCCGGGCGTGCGCTTCGAGGATCTCCCCCGCATCGATCACGTGGTGATCAGCCACAGCCACTACGACCACCTCGACCGCGACACGGTTGCGGCGATCGGCAACGGCCCCACCTGGTGGGTGCCGCTCGGGCTGGCTGAATGGTTCAACGAGCAGGGGATCACGAACCTCGTCGAGCTTGACTGGTGGGCAGCGCGCGACGTCGCGAGCACGGACGGGCCTCCGCTGCGGTTCACCTCCGTCCCGGTGCAGCACTTCTCGGGGCGCACGCCCTTCGACCGCAACGTCACGTTGTGGACAGGCTGGGTGGTGCGGATCGGCGAGCGGCAATTCTACTTCGCGGGCGACACGGGATACAACAAGCACGATTTCCGCGAGACGTCGCGCCAACTGGGCGCGATGGACCTGGCGCTCATCCCCATCGGCGCATACAACCCCCGCTGGTTCATGCGGAACATGCACGTGAATCCGGAGGAGGCGGTCCGGATACACGAGGATGTGCAGTCACGGCTGTCGATCGGCATGCACTGGAATACTTTCAGACTCACCGACGAGCCTGCCAAGGAGCCGCCCTTCGCGCTCCACCTCGCCATGAAGAAGCGCAACATCCCCCACGACCGCTTCCGCATCCTCGACCCCGGCCAGCGCATCGCCTGGTAACCGGGACTGTCCCCCTTTTCTCCCCTTTTCTCCGCAATCGAACAGGTGATTTCCAAAGGGGAAAAGGGGGACTGTCCCGGTAAGAAATAAGTGGGACAGTCCCTCTTATAAGAGGGACTGTCCCACTTATTTCGACTCGAGCCAGTCGAGGATGCGGTCGTTCTCGCTGCGCGGATAGGCGTGGCTCAGATCGGGCAGTTCGCGCCAGACGTGATCGATCTTGCGTTCCTCGAGCACCTTCGCCGCCATGCGCGCCGTATCGATCGGGAAGAGCCAGTCCTTCACGCCGTGCGCGAGGTAGATGGGGAGGTTCTTGCCGTGCTCGAGGTAGCCCTGCGTCAGCACCGCAGGGTGGAGCACGCCACAGAGCGGCACCAGGGCCGTGAAAACCTCGGGGTGGGCCAGGCCGAAGATGAAGCTGAAGGTCGCGCCGTCGCTCATCCCGGTGAGCAGCACACGCCGGCGGTCGACCTTGTATCGCGACGCCATCTCCGCGACGAGACCCGTCACTCCTGCGTCGTCGTCGGGCGACCAGGTGCCGCCGATCGACGAGGGCGCCGCCAGCAGATAGCCCCGGCTCTTCGCTTCCCGGAGCCAGGTCCAGACGAAGTGCCGCCCGCTCCCGCTTCCGCCGTGAAGGGCCACGATGAGCGGCCATTCCCGCGAGCTGTCGTAGTACTCCGGCACGTAGAGCGTGCGCGCGCCGCGCGCCGCCGCGGCCTCCTCGTGGATGACCCCTCGCGTGACGCCTTCCTGCCCATCGGAAAGATCCGGATCGAGCGCCAGCCGCTGCGGGTGCTTCTCGGGCGCGATGAAGAAATATGCGACGCCGGGCAGGCGCTTTCGCAGCGGGTAAAGATGATTCAGCGCCTCGTTGGCGCAGCGAAAACTCTCGAGAATGAGCCCCGGGTTCGGGCGGCCGGGAGAGCCGCAGAAGGCCTCGCAGGACGCCTCGAGCAGCTTCAGCACCTCGACCGTGACTGCGTGGAGATCCTCAGCGCCGGGCAGCGGCCCCGCGCGCCCGAGATCCCTGAGCCGCCCCTCGATGGCCTCGCTGTGCTCGCGATCGAACCTGTCGCGGATGAAGGAGAACGACTCGGGTGAGATGTGCTCCTGCGACAGCTCCATCTCGGTCAGGTAGAACAGCGCCGTCTCGAGTCCCTTCCGGAGAAAGTACTCGCGCTCGTCCATCTGCTGATCGTGTCCGGACATGGGATCTCACAATCGTCGAAGCGGGGTCCCGGCGCCCTCCAGCGGAGGCCGGGGCCCGAAGACTGAAACGCGCGAATGGAAAGTTAGCCCGTGCATCGCGCGGCCGTCAATCGGCGCGTCTGGACTTTCACGGAGAACCTCGTGTAGCTTGGTTCGCCCATGCGCGGCGGCGGCGGCTGATCTCGGGCAGCGCCCGCACAAGGCGCGCCTGAACGGTCCGGCGGAGGGATAGACAGGATGCAAAACCATCGGAGAGGCTTGGCGTTGTGGGGGGGCACGGCGGGATTCGTCGCGGCGTTCGTCGCCGCGCTCATGCTGATCCTCCCCGCCTGCTCGTCCGAAAGCGCGGCACCGCCCGAACGGATCATCCTGATCCTGATCGACACCCTGCGCCGCGACCACCTCTCCTGCTACGGCGGGAAGGCGCCGACGCCGAACCTCGACGCCCTGGCCGGCCGCGGGCAGATCTTCAGCAACGCTTACTCGGCCTTCCACTGGACCACGCCTTCCATGTCCGCCCTCTTCACCGGCCACACGCCCAGCCTCGATAGCACCGACGGGATGAAGGCCATCCTCTGGAATCGGGACACCTGGTGCGGGCTCGCCCGCTTCTTCAAGCCCGATCCCGGTGAACGCTGTCTCCCCCGTTCGCTCCCGACGCTGGCCGGCACGATGCGGGACGCCGGCTACTGGACGGCGGGGGTCACCTCGAACCTCCTTCTCTTCAAGCCCGCCGGGTATGCGCGCGGCTTCGATGCGTGGCGCGAGGTCGGCGGGCACTGGGGCTCAGGTAAAGGAGAGCTGGCCGAGGACGCGCCGGACTGGACGCTGCGAACAGGCGAACGCGTCAATGAGGAAGTGTCGGACGTCCTGGGGAGCCGGCCGGGCGATCGTTTCTTCCTCTATGTGCACTTCATGGACACGCACGATTACATGCTCGCTGGGATTCCCTACGCGGAGGGCGTCGCGAAAGCGGACGCCGCGGTTGGCGATCTCATGAAGCGGCTGGAGGAGCTGGGGCTGCTGGAGGGCTCGGTGGTGATCGTGACGGCGGACCACGGCGAGAAGCTGGGCGAAACGCACGTTGTCCCGGGCATGCCAAACCACGGGGGAAATCCCTCCTTCGAGGAACTTCTCCAGGTTCCGCTGATCGTCTCGCCGGCCCGCTTCGCCGACGAATCGAAAATCCTTCGAACCGATGACGTATTCCGCATGCTGATCGAGATGGCCGGCGCGCCGCCTCCCAGAAAAAGCGACCTCGCGCCGGGGGAGCTTTACGTGAGCGAGTGGACCTTCCGGACCTATCGGAAAGGGCGATGGAAGAGCTTCCAGAGCCGGCAGCAGCCCAAGGCGATCCTCGTTGATCTCGAATCGGATCCGGGCGAAATAACCGACCTCGCGGACCGGCACCCGGACGTCCTGGAGGCCCACCGCAAGCGGACGGATGAGCTTGCCGCCTCCTTCGCGGCGAAGAATGTGTCGAAGGTCGGCATGTCGCCGCAGGACCGGGAGCGCCTGAAGGCGCTCGGCTACCTCCAGTAGCGCACGGAAGTTTCACGGGGCTGGAAAGAATGCCGACAATGCCTGCCGCCTGGCGCTGTCTCGCGCGCCTGCTCGCCCTGGCGCTCCTGCTCGCCCAGCCGGGCTGCTCCTCCGGAACCGATGCGCCCCCCGAACGCATCGTCCTCATCGTGGTCGACACGCTCCGGCGCGATCACGTCTCATGCTACGGCGCAAAGACCCTGACCCGCGAGATCGATTCCCTCGCCGCAAAGGGGCAAAAGTTCAGCAACGCCTATTCCTCCTTCCATCAAACGACCGTATCGATGGCCTCGCTGTTCACGGGCCGCACGCCGAGCCTCGAGAGCGGCAAGGACGGCGCCGCGATCGAGTGGAACGGCAGGACGGCCTGCGGGATGTACCGCTTCGCCGCGAAGGGCGAGGATGAGCCCTGCTTCCCCGCTTCGATCTCCACGCTTCCGGCGCTCATGCGCGAGGCGGGCTACTGGACGATCGGCGTTACCTCGAACGCGCTGCTCTACCGCCCGCGCGGCTACGACCACGGCTTCGACGACTGGGTGGAGATCGAGGGGAAGTGGGTGGGTCCCGGCAAGCCGGCCGAGTTCGGGAAGTACACGCTGCCCGGGCAGGCCCCGGAGAGGAACGGCGCCGCGATCAACGCGGCCGTGACGGACGCACTCGGGCGGCGGCCGAAGGAGCGTTTGTTCCTCTACGTGCACTACATGGACGCGCACGATTACCTGGGCAACGAGGTCCCCTACGAGAAGGGGGTCGCCGACGCCGACTTCTACCTCGGACAGATGCTCGCGAACCTCGGGGAACAGGGGCTCCTGAAGAACGCCGTGGTCGTGATGACCGCCGATCACGGCGAGCGGCTCGGTGAGCGGCAGGTGGTACCCGGCACTCCGAGCCACTACGGCAATCCCTCCTTCGAGCAGCTCCTGCAGGTGCCGCTCGTCGTCTGGCCGGCGCGCTTCGACGATACCGAGCGGCTCGTCCGGGGCGACGACGTGTTTCGCATGCTGAAGGAGATTGCCGGCATACCCGACGAGGGGAAGACCGATCTGCGTCCCGGCGAGCTGTACGTGAGCGAGTCAGAATACAGGACTTACAGCGAGGGGTCCTGGAAGAGTTTCCAGAGCCGCCTCACGAACGAAAAGATCCTGATCAACCTCGAGAGCGATCCGGGCGGGACGAGGAACGTGGCCGACGAACATCCCGAAGTGCTCGCCGCGCACGAGCAGCGCACGGCTGAGCTGGCGATGTCGCTCGCCACACCCGTCGCGGGTGAGGGCGGCTTCACGGAGATGGAGCGGGAGCGCTTGAAGGCGCTGGGCTACGTCAGGTAGGGCTCAGACATCCGGCAGCGTATTGGGCGGCTGCCACTTCGGCGTGCGGGCGAGCAGATCGGCGGGGACATCGATCTCCATGCGGAGCAGGTTCGAGCCGTAGGACTTGCCCAGCGGATCGCTGCGCAGCGCGCTGGCGGCGCCGCCGCCGAGCGCCGCGCGGGCCACGAAATTCAGGGCGCGGACGTTGGGCACCTCGTAGCGTTCGATCTTCCCCTTCACGAACTCCCCGAAGTGCTTCTTCACGCGCGCCACCGTGACTTCCCGGCAGAAGTGGGCGTACATCTCCTCGGTGGGAGCGAAAAGCGCGATGTTGGCGATGTCGCCCTTGTCGCCGCTGCGCGCCTGGGCGATCCACCGGAGCTGCACCCGCTCGCTCGCCTTGCCGGCCACCTTTTTCGCCGCCGTCGTCTCTGTCGCGCGCGGCGTGGCCTCATTCTTCGCGGCGGCATGCTTCTTCCCGGTCGCAGGCGCCTTCTTCGCCGCCGTCGCCCTCTTGGGGGGGGACGCTGCCTTCATGCTGCGTGCGGGGGCGGCCTTCTTCGCGACGGCAGCCTTCGCGGCGGCCTTCGGCTTGCGCTTCGGCGCGGCCTTCTTCCTGGCGGCGGGCTTGCCCCCGGCCTTATCGTCTGATCGCGACAGCGGATTCCACCAGGCCATCAGATGACCTCCTTCACCTGCACGCGCACGTGCGGCAGCACCTCTTCGCGCGGCACCGCCGTGGGCCAGGTGCCCATCAACTCGCGCGCCCGCGCCGAACCGCCCGTCCCGCCGATGAAGGGCGGGCCGTTCAGGCCGAGATAGGGGATGAAGCGCCAGAGCCGCTCGGCCTCCTCGCGCGTGGCGGTGCGGATGGCAATGCGCATGAACAGCTCCGGAGCGTCGGGGCCGGGATCGGGCACCGTCGGCCCGTGGATCGAGTTCCAGCCGACGTACTCGGTGTAAATCTCCTCGGCCTGAACGCCGACCATCGCGAGCTGCTTGCGGATGATCTGATCCGCCTTGCGGGCCTTGAGAAGCGCGTCGGGCCAGGTGTAGCCCATGATCCCCTGCCCCATCCAGCCGTTCTGGTAGCCGATGATCGACTTGAGGGTTTTTGGAGGCGCCGTGCCCCGCACGCCGGTCACGCTCACGCGGTCCTTGCCCACATCCTTGAATGTGGCCGTCGTGAAGTCGGCGATGACGTCGGGCGAGAGGTAGCGCCGCGGGTCGTGCACCTCATAGAGGAGCTGCTCCTTCACCGTGTCGAAGCTCACGCGCCCGCCCGTCTCGGGCGCCTTGGTGATGATGGCGCTGCCGTCCTCGCTCACCTCGGCGATCGGGTAGCCCATGCGCTCCATCATCGGGATGTTCCACCAGTCGCCGCTCCAGTTTCCGCCGGTTGCCTGCGCGCTGCACTCTAGCAAGTGGCCCAACAGCGTGCCGGCGGCCAGGCGGTCGTAGTCGTCCATCTTCCAGCCGAACTCGTAAATCATCGGCGCGAGGAAGACCGCCGCGTCGTTCACGCGGCCGGTGACCACCACATCGGCGCCCTGCCGGAGCGCGTCGACGATCGGCTGGGCGCCGATGTAGGCACAGGCGAAGAGCACGCGATCCTTGATCTTGTCGATGGGCTCGCCGGTGTCGACGTTCTCGAAGGTCACGCCCCTGGTGCGAAGCTCATCGAGGCGCGGGTGGATGTCGTCGCCGTTCACCATGCCGACCTTGAGGCCGGTCATCCCCATCTGCTTGGCGACCGAGAGCACCTTCTCCATGGCGCCCTCCGGGTTGATGCCGCCCGAGTTCGTGACGAGCTTGATGCCCTTCTCGCGGCACACGGGAAGCAGGTAACGCATGAAGATGGGGAGGTCGCGGGTGTAGCCGAGCGAGGAGTCTTTCTGGCGGTCCTTCTGGAGGATGGCAAGCGTCAGCTCGGCGAGCGCGTCGAAGGAGATGTACTGGACGTCGCCCTTCTGGGCGATCTCGAGCGCCGGGAAGAAGGTGTCTCCGTAGAAACCCTGCCCCGCGCCGATGCGAACGGTCTTTCGAGTCCCCATGACGGCCTCCTCAGCACTGTTTTTCGGTCATCCTAGACCACGTTGATTGGGGCGTCAAAGGCCGTCGGCACGCCCGGGCGACGCCCGGCGGGCTGGAGAAAGAAGCCTATTGACAGGCGGGGGTCGAATAGATTAGTTGTATTATACAAGTTCTTAATGGAGGCCCTTTCGATGCCCCGGAACGTCAATCCCGAAGCCCTCTCCCGCGCCTTCCTGCACTTGGTGCGCGGTTTCCGCCTGCTGGAGCGGTCGGCCAAGTGCTGCGAGGGGGTCACGCTGGCCCAGTGCACGCTCCTCGAGACGCTGCATGAAGAAGGCCCGCAGCGCCTCGGGGCGATGGCGGCCTTCCTCGGCGTAAAGATCTCGACGGCCACGCGGCTGGTCGACGCGGCCGAGCGCCAGGGGCTCGTCGATCGTCAGCGTGACGCCAGCGACGCGCGGGGCGTGCGTGTGGCGCTCACGGCCGAGGGGGAACGTCTGGCGGAGAAGATCGGCGCCGCGGGTGCGGGGTTCTGCGCGCTCATTCTCGAGGCGCTGCCGGCATCGGAGCGCGGACAGGCCGTGGCCACGGTGGAGCGGCTCGCCGGAATCATCAACAACCTTCCCGCGAGCGTCTGCTGCGGGTAAGGGAACGCGGACGGGAATCACCTTCAAAGGGCGGAAGAAAAGGAGAAGAAAATGCCAGGTACCAATCGCGAAACCAAAGGACCCATCGACCCCGAGGCCATTCGCAAGGAGGTCGAGAGCCACTACGGCGCGCTTGCGCGCGAGCGCCAGGAAGGCTGCTGCGTGACCAGCTCGCCCGAGATGATGGCGCGGGCCGCCGGCTACAGCGACGAACAGCTCGGCGCGGCGCCGGAGGGCGCGAACCTGGGGCTCGGCTGCGGCAATCCGCTGGCGTACGCGAAGCTTCAGCCGGGCGAGACGGTGCTGGATCTCGGCTCAGGCGCGGGCTTCGACGCGTTCCTCGCCGCGCCTGAAGTGGGAGAAAGCGGGCGTGTGATCGGCGTGGACATGACCGACGACATGCTCGCCCTCGCGCGGAAGAACGCCGAGAAGGGGGGCTTCAAGAACGTTGAGTTCCGGAAGGGGCGGATCGAGGAGCTCCCGCTGGATGACAATTCGGTCGACGCGATCATCTCCAACTGCGTCATCAACCTCTCGCCCGAGAAGCCCAAAGTGTTCGCCGAGGCGTATCGCGTGCTGAAGCCCGGCGGGCGGCTTCTGGTCTCGGACATCGTGCTGACGGAGCGGCTCCCCGAGGTGCTCGTCGCGCACATGGGGCTCTACGCGGCCTGCGTGGCGGGGGCGGCGCTCCGCGAGGAATATATCGACGCGATCACGGCGGCGGGTTTCGCCGAGGTGAAGGTGCTCGACGAATTCGGCTTCGGCCATCTCGCCACGAGCATCACGCCGGACGATCCGATCCTCAAGGATGCCATGGCCGCCATGAAGGGCGACGACACGCTCATCCGCCGCGTCGCCGACTCGGT
>JAUYMQ010000580.1 GCA_030698575.1 Deltaproteobacteria bacterium | reverse complement strand
GAGGAGAACCGAAATAAGAGTTGATAGCCGCGCCCGGAACCGGCCACATGAATGCGTCGGTGTCGCGGCGGCCAAATCATGATTGAAAGATTCCTCCCCCAGGCGATCCGCCACTCCGCGCCGGAACACGCAGTGTGCTTCCGGGACCCAACCGGGATGGATCGATGCCCGGGTTGGCCCGCATCAGATCGTCAAGCGAGACACCGTTCGACTTCGCCACCTGCCACAGCGATTGGTTCGGCTCGAGTCTCACCATCCGGGAAGTCGTGAGCCCGTCGCGAGCACACCCCTGAAAGAGAAACAGAAGCGCGACGCAGAGCGTGACTGCGCCCCTCAGCACTTCCTGCGTCTTCGTGGCCTGTTCACGAGCCGGGACGAGCGTACCTCTGACATCTTCGTGGGTGGTCATGGTGAAGACCTGACAGCCCCTTGCAAGCGGGCTTATCGGGGGGAACAGCGCGGGGGGATGTTTGGACGCCGACCTGTTGAATCGCCGACGAGAATACAAAGGGGAAGCGCGAAGGCGTTAAAAATTCAGTCGGGCCAGCCGAAGGCGCCCTGGAGATCGACGAAGCGGCAGCCGACCAGTTCCTCCGTCGTCGTCCCGCCATCGGCGGACTTGCGGAGCCGAAGGAGGGCTTGATTGGCACGGTCGCCCACCGGAATGACCAGGCGTCCGCCGGGCACCAGCTGTTCTACCAGCGGCTGAGGGACCCTGGGTGATCCGGCAGTCACGAGGATGGCGTCAAAGGGAGCCTTGGTGCGCCACCCGCGCGAGCCGTCGCCGGTCTTGAGCGTCACGTTCTTGATATCGAGCGACTCGAGGATCTTGCGGGCCCGATCGACGAAAATTCCGAGACGCTCGATCGAGAACACCTGCCGCGCGAGACAGGACAGGACCGCGGTCTGGTACGCCGAGCCGGTGCCTACCTCGAGCACTGCCTCGGTGCCCGTGAGTTCCAGAGCTTCGCTCATCACCGCGACCATGTAAGGCTGCGAGATGGTCTGCTTCTCGCCGATCGGCAGGGGGGAGTCGTCGTATGCGCGAGTGCGGAGCGCCTCGTCGGTGAAGAGGTGCCGGGGGACGCGCTTCATCGCATCGATGACGCGCGGATCCTTGATGCCGCGGGCGACGATCTGGCTTTCGACCATCCGCAGGCGTTGCTTCTCGAAGGACATCGTGCCCCGGCTTCTGACCACGCGGCCGGCACGCCAGCCGCGAGCCTCGCGGAGCCGCTGGCTGGGGGGCTGGCCGGGGCGGCGGGCCTTGCTTGCTAATGGTCGGGGCGACTGGATTTGAACCAGCGACCACCTGAACCCCATTCAGGTGCGCTACCAGGCTGCGCTACGCCCCGATAAATCGAAATCAGGCAGGAGGTAACACCCGCCTTCGGTGGTGTCAACACGAAGCGGGTTCCGCCGCCGAGCCGGCGTGCTCGCGAAGAAGTTCAGGTGCTCGCGGGGTTGGTGTTCGCCTGGCCCACGCATTCGCGGAGAAGGGTCACACGGCCGTCAGTGAACAGCACCTTGCGGCAGCCGTTCTCGATCGTCGGATATCGCCAGTCCTCGACGACCTCCCGGGTGCCGGGGTACGAGATAACGTCGACCCGTTCCGGCTTGCCCTGCACTTCCTCGACCTGCTCCTTGGTCATGCGCAGCGTGATGCGCACATCCGTCCGCACCTTTTTTACCTGCTGGGTGCCACGCTCCGCCTCGCTCCGTAGCTTCGGCGGCTCGTAGACCTGCGCCGGCGCCTTTTTCTCGCCCTCCTGACAGCCGAGGACGAACGCCCCGAGGCTGATCAGGGCGACTGCCAGGATCCTTCTCGCCAAGACTCCAGCCCTCCTCTCTCGCATGCTATTTCAACACCTCGCGAAGATCCTGAAGCTCGTTCCGGATCTTCCGAAGTGCTCCGTGGTAGGCGCTGGAATCGTTTCCCAGCTCGAGCTGCTGCACGGCTTCCTTCATCGGATCGGCCCGCAGGATTTTCTTCGCACCGGCAATCGTGAACCGCTCCTCGTAGAGCAGCTTTTTGATCTGCAGGACGCTCTCGACGTCGCGCTTCCGGTATAGCCGTTGCCTCGACTTCGACTTCGACGGTGAGAGCAGCTTGAACTCAGATTCCCAGTAACGGAGAACGTAGGGCTTAACGCCCGTAATTTTGCTCACCTCGCCGATCTTGAAATAGAGCTTGTCCGGTATCACCGGTTCCTTCGTCGCCATGCTGATCAGCCCCGATTCAAAGACCGTGACGGTCTATTGCCGCCGCCTTCCATGCCGTCGTCTTATAGGCCGCCGCCTCTATGAGTTAAGGTAATTCTTCAAAACCTGGCTGGCCTTGAAGGTCAGCACCTTGCGGGCCCCCAGCTTGATCTCGTCTCCGGTCTGAGGATTGCGGCCCTTCCGGCTGTTCTTGGCCCGGACGACGAAATTTCCGAAACCGGAGATCTTCACCTTCTCGCCATTCTCGAGCGTCGTCTTGATGAGGTCGAAGACAAGCTCGACAATCTCCGCAGACTCCTTCTTGGAAAAGCCTACCTTCTGGTAGATGCTTTCCACGATGTCTGCCTTGGTCATGATGCCCTCCTGTGGAACGTCAACGCAGGATGTTGTTTGAACGCCGTCTCGGGGCTCATACCCTCAGGTACGTAGCGCAGCGCCCAGCTCCTTTGCAAGTCGGGTGAGTACCCGCTCCTGAAAAACGTTTACCTCCGCATCGGTCAATGTTCGCTCGTCAGATCGATAGGAAAGTCGCAGGGCGACGCTCTTCTTTCCCGCGGGAATTCCCTCGCCGCGGTAAACGTCAAAGACTTCGATCTGCCGGAGGGCCTCCCGAAATTCCTTCTCGGAAATCAACCCAATTTGTTCCAGCAACTCACCGGACTCGATGCTCTCGTCGACCACCACCGCCAGATCGCGGCGCGCGGCCGGGAAGCGCGGCGGGGGAATGAAAGCCGGAAATCCCGCCGCGGCGGCCCGCAACAGGGCCGGGGCATCAAGATCCACCAAAAACAGGGTGTCTGGCAACTCCAGGGCGGCGGCCACTTCGGGGTGTAGCATCCCGAGTTCCCCCAGACGCTCCTTCTCCCAGCGGAGGCTGGCCGACAGGCCCGGGTGCAGATAGGGAGAGAGCCCCTCGGTCTGGAAGCGCGCCCCCCGGATCGCCAGGCGGTCGAGAAGGGCCTCCACGGGCCCCTTGGCGTCGTAGAAGTCCGCCGCCCTCCCCTTTCCCCAGAACCCCGGCCTTCCCTCGCCGGCAAGCACCGCGCCCAGCGCCACGCGCTCCTCCGGGAGGTTTCCCTCGCCGCTGTCGAAGAAAACCTTCCCCGCCTCGAAGAGCCGGACGTCCGTCTGGTCGCGCCGGAGATTCGCGAGCGCGGCAGTCAGAAGCCCCGGGATGAGCGAAGTGCGCATGGCCGCTTGATCTTCACGCATCGGATTGCGCAACCGGACATTGCGCCGCCGCGGATCATCGACCGTGAGCCCCAGCCGATCGGCCCAGCCGGGCGAAACGAAGCGGTAGGTAATTGCCTCGTGAAAACCGAACCCCGTGAAAAGCTCCCGCGCGGTCTGCTCGAGACGCCGCTCCGGCGGCGCCTCGGGGCTCTGGATCGGCGCCCTGGGGAGCGTCGTCGGTATGCGATCGTAGCCGTGAAGGCGCGCTATCTCCTCGACAAGGTCCGCCTCGATCGCGAGATCGGGGCGCCACGAGGGCACCCGGGCGACTATCTCGGCGCCCTGTATCTCCACCGCTATGCCGAGGCGGCGGAGGATTTCGGCCATCGCGTCGCCGGGGAGATCGATCCCCAGAAGCGCGTTCGCGCGTTCGGGCCGGAGGCGGATCTCCGGGCGCCGGACCGGCGATGGATAAACGTCCAGGACGCCGGATGCTACCTGTCCCGCGGCCAGTTCTGCAAGCAGGCCCGCGGCCCGATCCGAAGCACGGACGACCATCTCCGGGTCACACCCCCGCTCGAAGCGATGAGAGGCCTCGCTCTTGAGGCCCTGCCTCTTGGCGGTCCGGCGAATGCCCAGGGGGGCGAAATAGGCGCTCTCGAGGAGAATGTCGGCCGTTCCGGCCGTCACCTCGGTCGCCTCGCCCCCCATGACCCCGGCCAGCGCCACGGGTCGGTTTGCGTCTGCGATGACCAGATCGTCCGCCGTGAGCTTCCGCTCGACACCGTCGAGGGTTACAAGGCTTTCACCTTCCCGCGCGCACCGCACGACGATACGCCCTTCCGCGAGCGCGGCGAGATCGAAGGCATGGAGAGGCTGGCCCAGCTCGAAGAGGACGTAGTTCGTGACATCGACCACGTTGTTGATCGGCCTGACGCCCACCTTCTCCAGACGCGAGGCGAGCCACCGGGGAGAGGGGCCCACCTTCACCCCGCGAATCACTCGCGCCGCGTAGCGGGGACAGCGCCCGGCGTCCTCGATGGTGACGGATGTCATCGCGCCGACGGCTTCTCCCGCCTCGGGCACGGTCCGATCCTGCACGGTCAGCGCAGCGCCCGTGAGCGCCGCGACCTCGCGGGCCACACCCAGATGCGAGAGGCAGTCGGCGCGGTTGGGTGTCAGCTCGATATCGAAGATCACGTCGTCGCGGCCGAGGTAGCCGGCCAGCGGCGATCCCACCGGCGCATCGGGCGGGAGGATCAGAATGCCGGCCGATTTCTCGGCGAGCTTCAGCTCCTGCTCCGAGCACAGCATTCCCTCGGATGTCTCGCCCCGGATCTTGCTCTTGCGGATCTCCAATCCATTGGGAAGCCGCGCACCCGGCACGGCAAGCGCCACGCGATCGCCTGCCTTCATGTTCCTCGCACCGCACACCACCCGGCGTGTCTCGCCGCCGGCCTGCACCTCGCAGAGCGAAAGGCGATCGGCGCTGGGATGGGGGGCGACCGACAGCAGCTCGGCCACCACGACACTTTCCATGCCCGCGCCCAGATCCTCGATCGCTCCCACTTCGAGGCCCGCGTTGATCAGGGCTTCGGCCAGCGCCGGCGTCGGCTGGTTGATCGGAACGTACTCCCGCAGCCATTCGAGGCTCACACGCATGGCTAGAACTGCTCCAGGAAATTCTGGTCGTTCTCGTAAAAATGGCGGATGTCATTCACACCGTAGCGGAGCATGGCGATCCGTTCGATTCCCATCCCGAAGGCGAAGCCCGAGCAGGCCGCGGGGTCATAGCCCACCGCGCGGAAGACCTCCGGATGAATCATCCCCGCCCCCAGGATCTCGATCCAGGCCGTCCCCTTGCACACCCGGCAGCCCTTCGCCCTGCAAAGGAAGCACTCGATGTCGACCTCCGCGCCGGGCTCCACGAAGGGGAAGTAGCTGGGGCGGAAGCGAAGCCGCGTGCCTTTGTCGAACATCTCCTGGAGAAAGGCCGTGAGAACGCCTTTCAGATCGCCGAAAGTGACTTTCTCGTCGACCATGAACCCCTCGATCTGGAGAAACATGGGGCTGTGGGTCACGTCGTCGTCGCGCCGGTAGACGGTCCCGGGGGCGATGACACGCAGAGGAGGTTTCCGCTGCTTCATGGTCCGGATCTGGACGGGCGAGGTGTGGGTGCGCAGGACGATGTCGTCGGCGACGTAGAAGGTGTCCTGCAGTTCACGAGCCGGGTGATCCCGGGGAATGTTGAGGGCCTCGAAGTTGTTGTAGTCGGTTTCGACGTCGGGGCCCTCGGCCACCGAGAATCCGAGGCCCACGAAGATCTCGGTGGCCCGCTCGGCTGTCTGCGTAAGGGGATGGACGCGGCCGATAGCCGGCGTGCGTCCGGGCAGCGTGACGTCCACCCGCTCGCTTGCCAGGCTTTGGGCCCGCTCACGCGCAGCGAGCGCGCCCTGGGCCGTCTCAAACGCCTCCTCGATGGCGCCCTTTACCTCGTTCGCAAGGCGGCCGATCTCAGGGCGCTCGGAGGCCGGCAGTTTGCCCATCCCCCGCATTGCGACCGAAAGGGAGCCTTCCCGCCCCAGGTAGCGGGCGCGCAGGTCCCTGATCTCGGCTTCGGGCGCATCGGCGCCCAGCTCCGCCAGACGGCGGAGCGCCTCATCACGAATGGCATTCAGCGCTTCGATCATGACCGTGTCCCGCCGGAGCGGATGGGCTCAGGCCGCCGATCGATTCGCGTGAATGGCGACCTCTACGAGCGCGCGGAAAGTGTCCGGATCCTTCACGGCAAGGTCTGCGAGGACTTTGCGATCGAGCTGGACGCTTGCGAGCGCCAGACCGTGGATCAGGTCGCGGTAGTTGGTCTCACACTGTTTCGCCGCGGCGCCGATGCGCGTGATCCAGAGCGCGCGGAAGTTGCGCTTTCGCACGCGCCGATCGCGGTAGGCATAGACCCCCGCCTTGTCCACGGCCTCGGTGGCGGTCCGGTAGAGCCGGGAACGCGCTCCCCGGTAACCCTTCGCCTCCTTCAGCACCTTTTTTCTTCGGGCACGGGCTTTCGTGCCGCGTTTTACCCTGGGCATGGTCCTGACTCCCCTTCCTGGCGGCCGGAGCGTCGCCCCGGCGCGGCCCCCTCAGAGATACGGGAGCAGCTTCTTGATGTTCCTCTCGTCGGCAGCCGCCACGTACTGGGGCCTGCGCATTGCCCGCTTCCGCTTGGACGACTTCGAAGTGAGAATATGCCTCTGGAAAGCGCGCTTGCGCTTCAGCTTGCCGCTGGCGCTCTTCCTGAAACGCTTCGCGGCCCCACGGTTCGTCTTGATCTTCGGCATGTGCTTTCCTTATCAGGGCTGAGACGTTAGTTCTGGGATGGCGGCGCCAGGATCATCGTCATGTTCCGCCCCTCGAACCGCGGATACTGTTCGACGACGGCTTCCTCCTTCGTGGCTTCGGCAACGCGCCCGAGGAGCTTGCGGCCCAGATCCGGATAGGCGATCTGCCGCCCTCGGAAGGTAATGGTGATCTTGGCCTTGTGCCCTTCCTTCAGAAACCGCCTGACGTTGTTGAGCTTGAAGTCGAAGTCGTGCATGCTCGTGCCGGGCCTGAACTTCACCTCTTTCAAATGGGTGACGTGCTGGCTCTTCCGGGCATCGCTCGCCTTCTTCTTCTGCTCGTACTTGTACTTTCCGTAGTCCATGATCCGGCAAACGGGCGGGGCAGCGTTCGGCGAAACCTCGACGAGGTCGAGGCTCTCGCGATCGGCGGTCTCCAAAGCATCGTCGATCTGCATGATTCCCAGCTGCGTTCCGTCGTGATTGATTACGCGAACCTCGCGCGAGCGGATCTTTCGATTGACTCGAACTTCTTTTGCTATGACCTCCTCCTATTGGCTACGGGCTTAGGCCAGTGGTCGCGCTCCGCATGCAAGCTCCCTCGTGTCCTCGACGCCCGTCATCGTGGATAGGTTCCCTCGTCACTGGCGCTGCTGTTCGCGCTCCTTGACGAGAGTAACCAGCTCCTCGAGCCCCGTGGTCGCCTGCTTTCCCCGGCCGCGCTCCCTGTAAGTTACGTTTTCCGCCTCTTGCTCCCGCTCTCCCAGAATGAGCATGAGGGGGACCTTCTGAAGCTCCCCCTCCCGGATGCGGAAGCCAAGCTTCTCGTTCCGGTCGTCGAGTTCCGAGCGAACGTCCGCCTCGATGAGCTGCTTGTGGACCTTCCGCGCATACTCCTCGAATTTCTCCGACACGGGAAGCACGCGCACCTGCGTCGGCGCCAGCCAGAGCGGGAAGGCGCCGCCGTAGTGCTCGATCAGGATTCCAAAGAACCGCTCGATCGAGCCCAGCAGCGCGCGGTGCACCATGATGGGGCGGTGCTGCTCGCCATCGCTGCCAACGTAGCCCAGGTTGAACCGCTCGGGGTTGTTAAAATCGACCTGCACAGTCGAGCACTGCCATGAGCGCCCGAGACAGTCCTTGATCTTTATGTCGATCTTCGGCCCGTAGAAGACCCCCTCGCCCGGATCCACCGCGAACTCGACCCGGAGGCCCTTCAGGGCGGCCTCGAGGGCGCCCGTGGCATGTTCCCAGTCGTCGAGCGAGCCGACGTACTTCTCGGGCCGTGTCGAAAGGAAGATCTCGTACTCCTCGAAGCCGAAAGTCCGGAGCATCGAGAAGACGAACTGAAGGACCGTGCCGATCTCATCCTCGAGCTGGTCGGGCCGGCAGAAGATGTGCGCGTCGTCCTGCGTGAAACCCCGCACCCGCATGAGCCCGTGCAGAACCCCTGACCGCTCGTAGCGGTAGACCGTCCCCAGCTCCGCCCAGCGGAAGGGGAGATCGCGATAACTCCGTGTCTTGGTGCCGAAGATCTGAACGTGGAAGGGACAGTTCATCGGCTTGACGAGATACTTCGTCTCGTCCACCTCCATCGGAGAGTACATGTTCTCACGGTAGAAGGCGGTGTGCCCGCTCGTCTCCCAGAGCTGGAGCTTGGCGACGTGCGGCGATGCGACCAGATCGTAGCCGTGGCGGTAGTGCTCCTTTCGCCAGTGGTCCTCGATGATGTTCCGGACGCGCGCGCCCTTCGGATGCCAGAGGATGAGTCCCGGACCCAGCTCCTCCGAGATGCTGAACAGTTCCAGCTCGCGCCCGAGGCGCCGGTGATCGCGGCGCTTGGCCTCCTCGAGCCGCTCGAGGTGCTCGTCCAGCTCCTTCTTGGTGGGCCAGCTCGTCGCGTACAGGCGCTGGAGCATGGGGTTCATCTCGGAGCCACGCCAGTACGCTCCCGCCACCCCGGTGAGCTTGTAAGCCTTGATCTTTCCCGACGAGGGGACGTGGGGGCCGCGGCAGAGATCCACGAAGTCCCCCACCCTGTAGGTCGTGATCTGCTCGTCGAGACCCTCGACGATCTCCTTCTTGTAGGTTTCGCCGCGCTCCTCGAAAAACCTGAGGGCGTCAGCCTGCGGGACAACCTCGCGCTCGAAGGGAAGATCGCGCGCGATCAGTTCCTTCATCTTGCTCTCGATCGCCGGGAAATCCTCCGGCGTGAGAACGTGGGAGGTGTCGAAGTCGTAGTAGAACCCGTTCTCGATCACCGGCCCGATGGCGACTTTGACGTCCTCGAAGAGCTCCTTCACCGCGTAGGCCATCAGATGGCTCGATGAGTGCCGGTAGACCTCGAGCCCTTCCGGGTCGCGGGGCGTCAGGATGGTCACCCGGGCATCGCGATCCAGCGTCTGGCTGAGATCCACGATCTCATCGTCGATCTTCCCGGCCACCGCGTCCTTCGCCAGTCGCGGGCCCACCGCTTCGGCGATGGCCTGGAGCGTCACCCCCTTCGTGAAGGTCCTGACGGCACCGTCGGGAAAGGTTACACGGATGTCAGGCATGAACGTCTGGGCTCCGGCCGGAGCATGGGTTCCCCTCACTGGAACGCGCGCGGCAGGCCGCAGGCGACCGTTCGCTAAGGTGCGAAGATCTCGTGGAAAAATGGGCCGCGAGAAGCAAAAATGGTAGGCCCGAGCGGATTTGAACCGCTGACCCCTACCGTGTCAAGGTAGTGCTCTTCCCCTGAGCTACGGGCCTGGGAATACCTGGGCGCCCCCGAGGGGCGCCTCAGAACGTCTTAAATACCCGTAATCTATACTTATTCGCCCGATCCCTGTCAAGCCGTAATTTGCCGACAGAACCTCTCACGGCACCATGCGCAGGCCCCGCCGAAGGTACTGGAAACCCGAAATCACCGTTGTCACGGCCGTCACGAGAAAAAGCACCTCGAGGAAACGATCGAAGCCCGCCGGGATGCCGAGCGATTCGACACTCGCGAGCAGGCAGAGGCAGACGGTGCTCAGCTGGACCGCGGTGTTGAGTTTTCCCGTCTGGCTCGGCGCGATGGTGATCTGCGCGCCCAGGAGCGAGAGCAGGTAAAGCCCCCCCACGATCACCACCTCCCGGCTTATCACGATCACCGCGAGCCAGTCGGGAATGATCTTCTCGGTCGCGAGCAGAACGAAGGCCGTCCCCGCTAGGAGCTTGTCGGCCAGCGGATCGATGAAGGCCCCGATCTTGGACTGCTGCCTGAAACGCCTGGCTATGTAGCCGTCGATGAGATCAGAGATGCCCGCGACGGCAAAGATGATCAGCGCGCCCGCGTACTGCCCCCGCAGGAGATAGATCACGAAGGGAGGTACGAGCAGAATGCGTAAAATAGTAATTGCGTTCGGGATGGTCATGGCAGCGTGTCCCGTCCCGCGACACCCGGGGCCGCCGACCCGGAGGCTGCGTCCGGAGATGCAGAGGGCGCCGCGCGCACGCGCAGCGTGCCGCCTTCACTCGAAGCAGTCAGGCGAAGGCCGCCTCGCGCCGTCCCGTCAAGGCGGCGCGCCGCCTCTTCCGGCTCGCACCCGCAGACAGCCTGCAGGGTGAATCTGCCGGCTGCGAACCGCCTCTCTTCCAGCGCGTCGATCTCGGGGAGCGTTTCGCGAATGATCGCGACGGCCTGCTGGTAGCCGCGCCAGTCGAGCCGCCCCTCGAGAACGATCGGCATCGGGCGCGGCTCCTGGACGGGCCGCACAACGCCACTGCGGAGCGGGCCCTCGAGCGCGCGGGCGAGCGGCTCCGCCCCGTGGGCCAGGGCCTCTGCGTCGGACTCCGCCGGGCTCCGCCCCGCGCCCGTCACGCGCGTCGTCGCCGTCGCGAGGCGCGCACCGTCAGGCGAGCGATAGGCTTCAGCCCGGATCAAGGCATCGGTGCTGTCGAGCCCCGACGGCGGCGCGGCAGGGGCGCGAATGACCTCGGCGCGAACGACGAGAGCAACCTGCGCACCGGCCGCACGGGCTGCATCGGCCGCC
>JAUYMQ010000576.1 GCA_030698575.1 Deltaproteobacteria bacterium | reverse complement strand
CCTTGCCGATCCCCCCGCCCAGGGTGTCGAAGTTCTTCTGATCGAATTTGTAGATCTTCGTGACCCAAAGTTTGTTTTCCTTACGATCAACGCGGGCGCCCTTCCGCGGCTCGTTGAAGAAGCCGCGGGCCTGCGCGGCGAGCTGGGCGTCGAGGGTCCCCGCCCTGAAGGGTTCCCGGCGAAGGCTGGGGCAGCTCACCGACGCGCAGACGATGGCCCAGTGGGTGCGCAGCTCCCGCATCTCGCCCAGAAGAATTCCATGCTCGATCTCGTCCAGCGAGCGGAGCTCGCCGCCGATCTCGATGATCTCCTTCTTCCAGGGGCTGCCCAGAATGTTGATCTTACGGCTCGTGATGCTTTCGACGGGCCAGTGATCCACGAGCATCTTGATGGCGCCGATGTTGTAGGCATTCATCCAGAAGGCCTTCCGGGCTTCGTCATCGGGAAGCGCCGCTGGATTGACGGCGCTGAAGTCGGCGAGCACCTTCCGGTAGAGCGAATCCGGATCGCCGGCCTGGGCGCTCAAGGCCGCGTAGTCAACGGCCGTGACCTCCACGCCCCCGATGGCGCCGACGCGCGTGTGGCGATCGAGAAGCTCTGCGTAGCGGGTGTCGTCGAACCACGCCCCGCTGGGCACGGCCTGATCGGAAGGGGCCACAACGGGCTCCGGGGGCGCCTCGGCGATTGCGGCCTCTTTCGGGCCCGGGCAGCCGAGAACACCGATGAGGGTCGCCAGCACGAGAGAGGTCACAAAAGAAAACACTTTAGAAAACACTTTAGAAAACAAGGATACACGCGCGCGCAATGTTCTTCTCCAGCCGTGGCAAGTTCGATTGTCGAGCGGTCAGCGGGGCCGGGGGTTTGGATGAGCCCCGGCGTGAAAGGTTTCCTCCGCGGGAAGCGCTTGCGGCGCCCCCCGGCAGGCGCCTTCCCGCTTGATTTCGCAGCGCCTCCGCGGTAGGTTCGGGCGTGCCGACCCTCCCGGGCGGCGCATGCGCCCGGGAGAAACCCGCCTCCCCGCTGCCACCTGCTTAGCCTGGAACTGCCCGGTGCACCACCCGGCGGACCTCCATCGGCGGGGTTCGCCCTGCGCCAGGATCCCGGCACGGGAGCGCTTCGTTGAAGAAACCCCTTGATTACAAGGCCGCAGGCGTGGATATCGACGCAGCGGACCGGCTTATCCGGCGCGTGCGGACGGCTGTCCGGGGCACCTTCCGTCCGGAGGTAGTGGGCGATCTGGGGGGATTTGGCGGGCTCTTCGCGCTTCCCCCCGGTAAGTACCGTGAGCCCGTCCTGGTGTCCGGAACCGACGGCGTGGGGACGAAGCTCAAGATCGCCTTTCTCACGGGCCGCCACGACACCATCGGCATCGATCTCGTGGCCATGTGCGTGAACGACATCGCTGTTCATGGCGCCGAACCGCTCTTCTTCCTCGATTACTTCGCAACCGGCAAGCTCGACGAGGAAGCAGCCGCTTCGGTCATCGAGGGAATAGCCGCGGGATGCCGCCAGGCGGGGTGCGCGCTCATCGGCGGCGAGACGGCGGAGATGCCGGGCTTCTATCCGTCCGGCGAATACGATCTGGCCGGATTCGCGGTCGGTGTTGTCGAGCGCGAAAAAATTGTCACGGGAGAGACCGTGGCGCCGGGGGACGCCATCCTCGGCATCGCTTCGAGCGGACTTCATTCGAACGGGTTCTCGCTGGCTCGACAGGCGCTTCTCGAACGCGCCCGGCTTCCGCTGGACGCGCCACCGCCGGGGCTTCACGCGCCGCTCGGGGAGGTGTTGCTCACCCCCACGCGCATCTACGCCCGTTCCCTCGGCGCCCTGCTGGCCCGGGTCCCCGTCAAGGGGCTGGCGCACATCACCGGCGGCGGGCTTCCGGGCAATGTACCGAGAGCGATGCCCGATCGAACGCGCGCGGTCCTTCACACCGAGAGCTGGGCCCGGCCGCCGGTCTTCGATCTGTTGCAGCGTGAGGGCGCCATCGAGGCGCATGAGATGTACCGGGTATTCAACTGCGGGATAGGCATGACCGTCATCGTATCGGCGGATCGCGCCCGTGAGGCGGCGGCCGTTCTCGAGGAGGCGGGCGAGCAGGTCTCGATCATCGGCGAGGTGGAAGCCGGCGAGGGACCGCCTTCGGTAACGCTTCTCGAGGGAGGGCGCGCGCTGTGAGCGGAGCCGCGCGCCGCGAGTCGCCGCTCCGGGTCGGCGTCCTCGCGTCCGGAAACGGCTCGAACCTCCAGGCGATTCTCGACGCCTCCGCGAGCGGGGGGATCGACGCCCGGGTGGTTGTCGTGATCTCGGACAAGCCCGAGGCCTTCGCGCTCGCGCGGGCCCGGCGCGCCGGCGTGCCGGCCGTGGTAATCGAGAAGAAGAACTTCGCCTCACGCGAGAAGTTCGACGTAAGATTGGTGGAGATCCTGAGGGAGCACGAGGTTGAGCTGGTGTGTCTGGCCGGCTTCATGCGCATCCTGACGCCGGTCGTAATCAACGCCTTTCCGCAGCGGATGCTGAACATCCATCCGTCGCTGCTGCCGGCGTTCCCCGGGCTCGACGTTCAGCGAAAGGCGCTGGAGCACGGCGTGCGTTTCTCGGGCTGCACTGTTCACGTGGTGGATGAGGGATGCGACACCGGCCCGATCGTGATCCAGGCCGTGGTGCCCTTGGCCCCGGATGACACGCCGGCCTCGCTCGCGGCGCGCATTCTTGATCAGGAGCACCGGATGTACCCTGCCGCGATCCAGCTTTTCGCGGAGGGCCGAATTGAGATCGAGGGTCGGCGGGTGAGCGTGCGGGACGCCGGTATCATCGAGACCGCGCTGGTGAACCCCCCGCCGGACGATCGAAGCGGGAAGAACTGACCTGGCAACCCCGGTCCGCGCTCGAGAGGGTGCCGGAGGGGCGTCGGAGAGAGCGATGGCTGACGGCAACTACGACGTCGTGGTGCTCGGGGCAAACCCGGCGGGTCTCGTCGCGGCGGCGCTGCTGGCGCGGCGGCGCGTGCGGGTGCTCGTCATCGACGAGGAGGGGCGCGACCACTCGCCGGGCCCCTACGCCTTCTTCCGACGGCTGCCGCATCTCTTCGGCTTCAGCACTCATCAGGCGGTCGATGCCGTCTTCACCGACATCGGCGTTCCGCTCATCGCCAAGAAATCGATTCGCCCTCTCCCGTTCGCCTATCAGGTTATCCTCCCGCGGGCGCGGGTCGATCTGCATTCGGATCCCGACCTCCTGAAGGAGGAGCTGGCGCGCGAGTTCCCGCAGCACCTGCTCTCGCTCGTCAGCTTCTATGAGGAGATCGAAAGGATCGATCGCGCCGTCCGGCATCTGCTGGCCACCGAGCCCGGCATCCCCCCGCGCGGCCTGCGGCAGCGCTGGATGCTCGACCGCGCCATACGGCGGCACCACGCCGAGATTGCCTTCTACCGCAACCGGGGAATCTCCGAGCTGGCGGGCGGCTACGACTTCGACGACTCGGTGAGGACCTTTCTAAGGAGCCAGATCCTCGCGCTCGGGCACCAGGACGGCGACGCGGTGTCGGCCTGGGAGGGCGCGACGGCGCTCTCCGCCTTCCGGGGTGGCGGTTTCACCTGCCCGGGCGGGGACAGGGGGATCCTGCGAATTCTCCGCGACCGGATCTCGGCGCTCCGTGGCGCGTTCTACGAAATCGACCCGGCGAAGACGGAGGGCGCAAGCGGCCGTCTGGTAACGCGGGGACGCCGCATCGAAGAGGTGGTGCTCGGTGGCGGCGCCGAATCCGTGCGCGGCAAGGCCTATATTGCCGCCCTGCCTCCGGAGCGATTGGCGCGCTGGATGGGAGACTCTTTCAGGGCGAAGCGTTTTGTTTCAAGGATCGAAGGGTGCCTGCCCGCGCGGATTGATCTGAGCTTTCACTTCGGGATCGAGGCCGAGGCCGTTCCCGTGGGAATGGCCGACCAGGCGGTGTTCGTCGGCGACCCGGCGCGGCCTCTCGAAGAGGACAACCTGCTGCGCTTTCACCTGAGCCCCGAGAAGGAGCCGGGCTCGGCGCCGGACGGCTACCGCGCGATGGCGGTCTCGCTCTCGGCCGATCTGGGCCGATTGCGGACCGAGAAGGGTTACGCCGAGTCGCTGCTCGAAGCTGTTCGCCGCCACATCGCCGGCTTCATGCACTTCTCCGGGGGGCGCTACGAGCTGATCGAGATGCGCCCCACCCCCGAAGAGCTGCAGAACCCGCTCGCAGAGGACGTCTTTCGCTACGCGCCCGCCTCGACACGATCGCTAGCGCCTCTCGGCTGGGCGCTTCCGCCCTTCTCGAATCTCGAAGTCGTCGGGCGCGCCGTCTATCCCGCCCTCGGGCTGCTCGGCGAAATCCAGCTCGCCCGCGCCGCCGCGAACCGCATTCTCGACCGGATCAGCGTCTGACCGGGACGTTTACCTCGAAAACGCCCGACGAAGCAATCCCCCGGCCAGCGCCCAGGGGATTGCTTCGTCGATTCGCTCCTCGCAATGACGGCGGGGGCGAGGGGTTGAAGGGCCCCCTCTCCTCTGCTACATTGCCGCCTCATTCCAGAGCCTCCGCGCGGAGGCCGTCCCCCTCGACCCTTCAGGAGCGTGTTCGATGGCAGGCAGGGTTTGCGAAATCTGCGGCAAGGGGCCGTCCTTCGGCAACAACGTGAGCCATTCGAACAACCGCACCCGCCGGCGCTGGGATGCGAACGTGCAGCGCGTGAAGGCCATCCGGAACGGAACCGTCAAGCGGATCCGCGCCTGCACCCGATGCCTGCGCTCGGGGCACGTGACCAAGGCGCCTCAGCGAACGGCCATCCTGAAGACGAACTGAGCAAGCCTCCGCGGGCAGCGGAGAGCGCATAGGAGAAAGGCGACGCCACTGCGTCGCCTTTTCGATTCGATCCGTCCTCGATGCTTTCCGCACACTCAGGCCATGAGCCCGATCACCCGCCAGTCCAGCACCTGAACATCGTCCTCCGGCTCCGGGGCCTGGCTGCCACGCCTCGCGTAGACCTTCGCCCGGAGATCGACGAGGCCGCCCTGCCCCATCGGATGCTTCGCGTCGACAGTCACCTCCGTGCGCAGCGCGTCATCCTCGAACACGGGCGCGGTGTGGTCGCAGCTCCGCCAGGCGATGAGCGTCACGAGGTTCGGAAGCGCTCGAGTGATCTGCGCGGCGGCGAGGGAGATCGTGTGGCCCCCATAGACGAGGCGGCGGCCGTAGGGACTTGCGGCGGCATCGGTATGCGCGGCGGCGAGGTTGAGCGTCATGCGGGCGATCTCGGGAGCGCAGGTCACGGTGTCACGCCCCTCGATCGCATAGGTCGCTCCCTCGCGGATATCGGTGAAGTGTGCGCCAGGGAGCTGCTCGCGAAACCGATCGAGACGCCAGTCCACCGGCGCCGCCGCTTCGACGCGCCCCATGTCGAGATCGGGCGAGATGGCGTCGAGATCGTCGGCGTGGCCGGTGTCGGCCTGCGGCTCGCGGCAGGGAATCATCGGGCAGCGCCAGAAGTGCATGACCGTCTCGCCGCTTGCGTTCTCCACATGAACCTCGAACACGGCCATGCCCGAAGCGGCGCGCCCCTCCCTCGGGCGGTTCTGCCGGAGCGCGGCGATCTTCGTCGTCGTGCGCAGGGTGTCTCCGATGAAAACGGGACGGAGCAGCACGAGCCCGCGGTAAAAGAGATTCCCCATCACGCGCTGCGAGGGACCCGTGGTCTGGCCGATCGCCAGGTTGCAGACGAGATTGGGGTTCGCGAGGGATTCTTCCCTGCCGGTCACGGCTCGCGACAGGCCGGCGTCCAGCGGAAGCCGCAGGCGGTCGCCGAACACGGCCTCGTGCAGCACGGCGTGGCCGGAAGAGAGCGTGACGGCCGGGGCGTCGTCGAAGACCTGGCCGATCTTCAGCTCCTCGAACCAGGGGCTTCGCACCTCGATTCGATCAGCGGGCATCGTCTTTCCTTCGGCCTTCTTCCGCGGCACCCTGATCCTCCAGCAGGCCCGCGCGGCGGGCACGATCGAGGATGCGTGAGTGCTGCGAGATCACCGGCGCGTCGATCATCCTCCCGTCGAGAGCGAACACGCCTCGCCCCTCCGCGCGCGCCGTCTCCCAGGCCGCAAGCACGCGGCGCGCCCGGGAAACCTGCTCCGGCGTGGGGGTCATCAGTTCGTTCACGATCTTCACCTGGGCGGGATGAATGCAGAGCTTTCCCTCGAAGCCCAGGCCGACGCCCATCGCGGCGTCCTCCCGAAAACCTTTCTCATCACGAACGTCAAGGAAAACCGTGTCGATGGGTGTCAGGCCCGATGCCCGCGCGGCGATCGCCAGCGTGCAGCGCGCATGATAGGCGATCCCTTTCGCGGCATCCGCCGTCTCGATCCCCATCTCCCGCGAGAAGTCCACGTGGCCGAAGCAGAGGGCATCGAGGCGGGGCGACGCATCGCCGAGCGAAGAGGCGCAGACGATTCCGGCGGGGGATTCCACCAGCGCGATCAATGACAGAGGGGGGGCGACCAGGGCGTTTCCGCCGGCACCGTCCCGTTGCTCGAGCCTGTCGAGCGTCGCCGAAACGCTCTCGATCACCGTCACACCCTCGACCTTGGGTAGCATGATCGTCCGGGCCCCGGCGGTGACGGCCGCTTCGACGTCGGCCGCGAACCAGGGCGTCCCGGGCGCGTTGACGCGAAGGACGATCTCCATCCTGCCGAAGCTCCCGCCCTTCAACGCGGCTGCGATGAGCTCCCGCGCGCGATCCTTCGCCTCGGGGGCTACTGCGTCTTCGAGATCGAGAATCAGGGCGTCCGCGCCGGTCTGGCAGGCCTTGTCGAGCTTGCGCGGCTCGCCCCCTGGCACGAAGAGAAGGGATCGGCGCAGGGGCCGTATCTCAGAGTCGGGCATGGGTATTCCGGCGTCTCGGGGTGGGTGCGCGGCCGATTCGCGTGAGCGATATCATGCGAGGTCAGGATAGCACAGCCGGCTACCAGCTCCCGCCGCCGCCGCCGCCGAACCCGCCACCGCTCGAGCCGCCCCCGCCCGAGCCGCCGCCGGAGCCGCGGGGAGACGACGCCATCGTCGATCCGATGGTCTTCATCGACTGGCCGACGTCACTCACGAAGGTGCCTGGGTGGAAGGACTGCGCGCCGTAACCTCGATACCAGCGGGGAGGCTCCCTGTAGATGTCCGCGAACGCGCCGGCCCAGGCGTCCGCCATGCCCAGCACGATCGCGTAGGGAAGAATCCGCTCGAACCGCTCCGCGGTGCGGCCGCCCATCCGATCGAGCCGCTCCGCGTCCACCCGCTCGACGAACTCCTTGAAGCCCCTGATCTCCTCCTCCGCCCGGCGACCGAGCGCGGTCCGCCGGGGCATGAAGGGCGCGAAGGCGGCGATGACCACCCCCGCGAGGAAAACGCTCACTCCCGGCGCGAAGCCGATCCCGGCGGGGCCGATCAGGATGAAGCCCACGGCCGCGACGACGACGCCGATGATGAAGTAGCGGAGGCGCACGCTGTCCGGAGACGCGGGAAAGTACTTCCCCCGGCCCGAGAGCCCGCTGTAGAGAGCCTTCTTGATCTCGGGAAGGTCCTTGTAGAACTCGTTCCGGAGCGACGAGACGAGAACACTCTTCTTGCCGCCGAACAGGGCGGTGATCATCTTCCGCTCGAAGGGGCGCAGATCCGCGTCGTCCGTGCCGCGCTTGTGCAGCCGGTAGTCCTTCGAGGAGAAGAAAAGGAACTTCGTCTCCGCTATTTCTTCGATCTCGAGGCGATCCCGCACGGCGAGATCCAGGATCGTCGCCGTGAGATCTTCAAGATTCGCCCGCTCGTCCAGGATCGTGCCGACTTCCGCCGGACGGAGATCGTCGGGCGGCTCGTACCGGACAGGAAGGGCCTCACCCCCGGCCGGATCGCGCCCGCGGGTCCGCCAGAAATGGATCATGCCGGTCAGTACCGCGAAGGGGATGAGAATCCAGGCGCTCACCGCGTCTCCCACGCGGTCGAGGAAGCGCGAGAGTTTCGTGGGCTGCATCAGGATGCCCTTCGCAATCCCGACGGCGACCGTCATTCCCTCCTGCGGGCCCAGCGGCCGCGTGCTCCGGAAGAGAACCGATCCGCCCTCGGCGACCGCGCTGCAATCCGTCGCGGTATCGCCCTGGGGCCCCGTGTAGCAGGCGGGGTTGGCGTTCTCACCGCTCGCGCCGGCCGGAAGCACGACTCGGGCCGAGGCGGAGGCGATTCCCACCGGCCACTCGCTTCCCGTGGCGTTCCAGTAGATCTCGTCGTGATCCTCGAAGTAGAGGACGGCGCGCTTCACCCGGTAGACGATCCGGTAGACATGCAGCCCGGTGACATAGGCGTCCGGATTGCCGATTCGTATCTCGAGGTTCGCGCCCAGCCGCTGCGTCCGGTAGCGCC
>JAUYMQ010000574.1 GCA_030698575.1 Deltaproteobacteria bacterium | reverse complement strand
CAGATCAGGCGAAGCGTAAGCATGAAAACGATGAGGATCACGACGATGATGGGTCCAAGATTGAACAGGAACTGGTTGAAAGTCAGCTGCGCGCGGCTGGCGATCATGATGTTGGGAGGATCGCCGATGAGAGTGGCCGTGCCGCCGATGTTCGACGAGAGCGCCTCGGCGATCAGGAAGGGGACGGGATCGATCTCTAGCTGCGTCGCAAGGAGGATGGTCACCGGCGCCAGAAGAAGAACCGTCGTGACGTTATCGAGGAGGGCGCTCAGCACCGCGGTCACGGCGCACAGGATTATCATGATCCGGAAGGGACGGGCCTTGGCCAGCTTGGCGCTCTTGATGGCGGTCCACTGAAATGCCCCGGTCTCCCGCATGATACTGATGATGATCATCATGCTGACGAGCAGGATGATCACGTTCCAGTCGACACCGAACTCCACCGTCTGGAACGCCTCGTGCTGCGAGACGATCTTGAAGAACAGGACCAGGCTCGCCCCTGCGAGGGCGATCACTGTCTTGTGCCACTTCTCGATGACGATGAAGACGTAGACCGCGATGAAGATAGCGGTCGCAATGTAGAAATCCGACATGCCGCCCGTCTCCAGGGAGAGGATTCATCCGCGCCTCCGGGCCTGGCCCTCCCCCCTCGGAAACCGCCCGTTCATGCGAGGCAGGGATGATGGCCAGCACCGGCCGAAGTGTCAAGAGAGAGCGGTTGTTCGCACGGCGCGGGGCATTCGTCCGTTGACACCCGCCGGATCGCCGCCCTAGTATGGTTTCGCGACCGGGGGCGTAAAGACTCCCATCCGAACCTCGAAGCTCCGAGAGCGGTTCGTCCGACAGGCGCATCATGAATTACTACTGCGGCGACTGCCACAAACGTTTCTACATGGACGAGCGGGAGAGCGATATCGCGAGCTGTCCCTTCTGCTCGAGCGAGGAAATTGACCCCGACATCGACGAGGGAAATGACCCCGACGAGCCCGAGGACGACGACGAGGCCGAGGATGACGACGAGGAGAGCGACGCGTCAGACGAGTCCGCGTCAGACGGGGACGACGATGATTTCGAAGACTTCGACGATGACGACTTCGACGACGATGATGATTTCGACGACGAAGACGACAACGATGACCTCGAGGACGACGACTAACTCAGCAGGCAGACTGGAGGCACGCGTATGAGCGTCGAGGTGGGTCAGAAGGCGCCCGATTTCGAACTGGCCGATCAGGACGGGAAAAAGGTCAGGCTTTCGGATTACAGGGGGAAGAAGAACGTGGTCCTGGCCTTCTACCCGGCCGATTTCACGCCCGTTTGCACCAAAGAGCTCTGTTCCTTTCGCGACGATCTGTCGAAGTTTCAGTCGAAGAACGCGCAGGTGCTCGGAGTGAGCGTGCAACCGCAGGCTTCGAAGCAGAAGTTCTCGACCAAGCTCGGCCTGAACTTTCCCATCCTCGCCGACGACAAGAAGGAGGTTGCCCGGGCCTACGGCGTCATGGGCCCCCTCGGCCTTCACAGCCGCCGCGCCACTTTCATCATCGACAAGGAGGGCGCCGTCCGGCACAAGGACGTCGAACCCCTCTCGATCATGCGGCCGAACGACGCTGAGCTGCTGAGCGTGCTGGATGGGCTCGGCGCCTGACGGATCCGCCGCCCTGGCGGACCGGCACGCCGTCTAGCGCGCGCCCTCCGATGCATCCATGTTCTGCAAGAACCCCTTTGCCTTCCTTCCCAGATCCGACGCGCCCGCTCTCTCGATGCAACGCGTGAACGCCTCCCGGGCGCCGGCCCGGTCCCCCGCCACATGCAGGCGCAGCAACCCGAGGTTGAACAGCGCCTCCGGGTTGCCCGGATCGATCGCCACCGCGCGCTCGATCGAAACGAGGGCGTCCTGGACCCTGCCCTGCCCCGCCTGGACCAGCGACAGGTCGATCCACGCCGGCGTGAACGCCGGACGCCGGGCTATCTCCTCGAGATAGGCCGCCTCGGCGGCCACGCCGTTTCCGAGCGACCTCAGCATTCGCCCGCGCCAGTAATCAACGTCCGGCAGATCCCGCGATACGCCCCTGGCAGCCTCGAAGGCGCGCAGGGCCTCTTCGGGTCGCTCCTGCCGCGACAGCGCGATCCCGAGATTGAGCCAGGCGTCCGCGAGTCCCTCCAGCCTGACGGCTTCGCTGAAATGCGCCGCCGCGCCTTCCGGATCGCCCCCCTCCATGACTACCAGCCCGAGATTGACGTGAGCTTTCGCCGAGGTGGGTGACTTGGCGAGCGTGTCCGTCCAGAGCGTCCTGCTGTCGCGCCATACCCTGGCGCGATCGAAAGCCAGCCCCGTGAGGAGGACGATGACGGCGCAGGCGGCGGCCGTCGCAGCCTGCCGGCGCGCTGCGCCCCGGCGCTGCGCCCAGGGGACGAGCCATGAGGCCGCGCCCGCACCCAGCGCCGCGAGTGGCAGGTACAGGTATCGCTCGGCGATGTACACATCGAGCGGAATGATATTCGACACGGGAAGGAAGGCCGCGGCGACCCAGACGGTGAAGAACGGTGCCACGCGCGAGGATCGGGCCAGCCGGTACGCGAGCACTCCCGCACCCAGCAACACGAGGAGGCCGAACAGCGCCGCCGGGTCGAACACGCTCGCCTGCTCGGCGACAACCCGGTGCGCGGAAAGGTTTGTGGGCCAGAGCGCAATCCGCGCATACTCGGGGACGACCGAGAGGGCCGTGGCCAGGGTGGGCACGAATGCCCGCGACGGTGCATTGAACCCGCCCTGGTGCGCATGCCCCCAGAGCGTGGCGACCGACGCGGCGCCGGCGAGGAGAAAGTAGGGCCACTTCGACAGTAGCGCGCGCATGACCGTGCGGCCGAACAGCCAGTCCCTCTCGACGCGGCCCTCCTCAGGGGAACGCGTGAGATCGAGCGCAGCCAGGATCGGCGGCAGCACGACCGCGACAGGCTTCGAAAGCAGCGCGAGCAGGGTGAAGGCGAGTGAGGGCCACTCCTCGCGGAGCGCGAAGGAGCGCGGGCCGGGCCGGGTCCGGCGAATGTAGGCCAGGAGCGCGGCGAAAATGAAGAGCCCCGAGAGGACCGATTTCCGCTCGGCGATCCAGGCCACGCTCTCCACCTGGGCCGGGTGGACGAGAAACACCGCTGCCCCGAGCAGCGCCGCCGCTGAGTCCCGCAGGTAGCGCCGCATGAAGGCGAACAGCAGCAGTCCCGCCCCGGCGTGCAACAGGACGTTCACCACATGGTGTCCGGCGGGGCCCGGTCCCAGGATGGCCCTGTCGAGAGCGAAGCTCAGTTGTGTGAGCGGAGCGTAGAGACCCACGACGATCGCGTGGGGCCCGTAGAACATTCCCGCGACGTTCGCGGGGGTGAGCGAGGCGACGAGCGGGTTGTCGATGACGGCGGGTGGATCGTCCCAGTTCGTGTAGCCGGCGGAGAGCGCGGGGAGATAGGCGCCTACCGTCAGGAAAGCGAGCAGGACGTAGGGGACGGGGCCTTTCAGCATCTCGTCGGCGCCATACCATGTTGGCCCGGCCTTCGCTCCGCGAGAAGGCGCCGGGCCCGGGAGCTACTCCGCCAGGAGCGACCGCGCGATGATCATCTTCTGGATCTCCGAGGTGCCCTCGACAATCCTGAGCATACGCACCAGCCGGTAGTACCGCTCGATGTCCAGCTCCCGCATCCATCCCATGCCGCCGTGTATCTGGACGGCATGATCGGCCACGCGGTTCACCATCTCGGTGGTGTAGAGCTTGCACATCGATGACTCGCGGACGATTGGATCGCCCTGATCGCACTTCCAGGCGGCGTGGTAGGTCATGTTCTTGGCGGCGTACAGCTCGGTCGCCATCTCGGCCAGCATCCACTGGATGGCCTGCCGTTCGGCGATGGGACGGCCGAAGGTCTCACGCTGCTTGGCGTAGTCCAGACTGCGATTGATGAGATGCTGCGCGATGCCAAGGCACATCGCAGAGATGGAGAGCCGGCCGGCGCCGAGAAAGCGCATGGCGGTCACAAATGCGAAGCCTTCCTGCCCCAGGAGGTTCGCGGCCGGCACCCGGCAATCCTCGAAAATTAGCTCCACCTGCGACGTGCCGCCGATCATCCCGACATTCTTGCGTCCCACGCGGAAGCCGGGCGTGCCTTTCTCGACCAGGAAGACCGAGATCCCCCCGCGCCCCTTCAGCTCCGGATTCGTGACCGCGAAGACGATGGCGAAGGCGGCGTGGGCACCGTTGGTGATGAAGACCTTCTGGCCGTTCAGCACGTAGTGATCGCCGTCGCGCACCGCCCGCGTGCGGATCGACTGCGCGTCGGATCCCGCCCCCGGCTCCGTCAGCGCGAAGGCCGTCGTGATCTCTCCCCGGACCAGAGGCTCCACGAACTTCTTCTTCTGCTCCTCGTTGGCGTCCACGAGGATGAGACTCGGGCCCTCCGGACCGGCCACGCTGGCCGCCGCAAGCGCCGAGCCGAAGGAGAAGGCCTGCTCCCGGAGAAGCGTGACGCCGACGTTGTCCATGCCTCCGCCGCCGACGTCCTCGGGCATGTGAATTCCGTAGAAGCCCAGCTCGCCCGACCGGCGGATGACGGGCTCGACCAGCTCGCGAGGAAGCTCCTCGTCCGGATCACGCTTCTCGATCCCGTGCTGGCGCTCGAGCGGGAGCAGTTCCTGCTCGACGTACTTCCGGTGCGCGTCGAGCACCATCTTCATCTCTTCGGGAATCGCAAAGTTCATGACATCTCCTCTCCCAGCGCCGGGTGCAGCCGCCCGCCTCCCGCATCGCCCGTTATGGTCCGCCGGCGGCCGCCGGCCGTGCCTCACGCTTGCAGCCTCTCCAGAAGTCGGTAGATCGCGCCGTGGCGCACGCCTCTGTCCGAAACTCCCATTTCCTCGAAACCCAGATGCCCCATCGCCTCACGGGCGATCACGGCCCCAGCGAGAATCACGTCTGCTCGTCCCGGCTCGAGGCCCGGCAGTTGCCTGCGCTCGGCCACGGTGCGCTCTGCCAGGATTCCGATGAGCGCATCCAGATCAACTCGCGTGAGCCGGGTTTTCCGGATGGCAGCGGCGTCGTAGCGCGGGAGGCGGCGCTTCATCGCGGCAAGCGTCGTGTTCGTCCCGGCGACGCCCACCATCTCAGCGCCCCCGCCCTCGCCGGCCGGAAGGACCGCGAGGCCCTCGCGCACGGCTTCTCGCAACGCAGCGAGTTCGCCGGGCTTGACCGGATCGCCCCGGAGGAATCGCTCGGTGAGACGCACCGAACCAAGCGGCAGACTACGGAGGGCTCGAACGCTCTGCCCCTCGCCCTGGATGAACTCCGTGCTGCCGCCCCCGATGTCCATCACCAGTCGCCGTCCCGCGGCCGGCACGCCTTCTTCTTCGCGGCCCCGGGCGACGGCCATGAAGGCGAGGCGGGCTTCTTCCTCGCCCGATATAACTTCGATTTCAAGCCCGAAACGCTGCTTCGCCTCGGCAACGAATTGATCGGCGTTACCGGCGTCGCGAAGCGCCGCGGTCCCGATGGCGGCCACCACTTCGCAACCTTCGGCCCGGGCCGCCTTCAGGTGCGCGTCCAGCGCCTCCAGCGCGCGGACCATGGCTTCCTCTCGAAGGACCCCCGAGGCCTCGAGCCCCTCGCCCAGGCGGGCGATGACCGATCGATCGAGAAGGGGCTCCAGCCGCCGCCCGTCCCAGTCGGCAACGCACAGCAATACGGTGTTGGTCCCGATATCGATGGCGGCATGGCGCGGCATGGGGCGGCTCGGCAATCGCGGGTCGCGGCGACGGCCGGAGAGCGCCGCCCGTTGCTCAGGCTATCACCCTGGTACCGGACGCGCCATTCGGTTGTCTACGCCCGAAAGAACGCCGCCGGACGGGTAGCGTCCCGCCCGGCGGCTGTCATCTACCGTTGCTGCATGGCGATCAGACGCGCTCGATGATAGTCGCGATTCCCCTGCCGAAGCCGATGCACATCGTCGCCAGGCCGTACCGCTTGTCGGTGCGCTCCAGCTCATCGACGAGCGTGCCGAGAAGCATCGCCCCCGTCGCGCCGAGCGGATGCCCCAGCGCGATGGCGCCGCCGTTCACGTTGACGCGGGACGGGTCGATGCCCACCTCGCGGATCGTGATCAGCGGAACCGGCGCGAAGGCCTCGTTGATCTCGTAGAGATCGATATCGCCCGGCTTGAGGCCGGCCTTCTTGAGGGCCTTTTGGGTGGAAGGGATAGGGCCGGTGAGCATGATGACGGGATCCGTCCCGACCACTGACATCGAAACGAATCGCGCCCGCGGCTTCAGTCCGTGTTCCTTCACGTAGCTCTCGCTCGCGATCAGCACGGCCGCCGCGCCATCCACGATGCCACTCGAGTTGCCGGCCGTCATCCTCCCGTCGGGCTTGAAGCTCGGCTGGAGCTTGCCGAGCCCCTCGAGGGTGCTGGTCGGCCGCATGTGCTCGTCACGGTCGAAGATCTTGTTGCCACCGCCCTCAGTCGGGACCTTGACTGGAATGATCGACTTCTTGAAGCGATTCTCGTCCCAGGCGGTCTTTGCCTTCATCTGGCTTTCGAAGGCGAACCGGTCGAGTTCCTCGCGGCTCATGTCCCACTTCTCGGCGATCATCTCGGCCGAGAGACCCTGCGGAATGAGATCCGGGTACAACTCGGTGAGCTTCTCCGAGAGGGGACCCATGTCGGCGCCCATGGGGACTCGCGTCATGTGCTCGACGCCGCCGCCGACGACCAGATCGAAGGTGCCGCTCATGATGGCCTGCGCGGCGAAATTGCACGCCTGCTGCCCCGAACCGCAGAAGCGATTGAGGCTCACACCCGAGACGTCAATCGGCCAGCCGGCGGTCAGAACCGCCGCGCGGGCGATGTCGGTGCCCTGCTCGCCTATCTGGGTCACGCAGCCATAGACCACATCCTCGATCTCCCGGACGTCGATCTTCGGATTGCGCTCGCCGAGCGCCTGCAGCGGCGCAGCGGCGACATCGACTGGATGCATCAGCGCGAATGATCCCTTTCTCTTTCCGCGGGCGGTTCGTACCGAGTCTATGATGTAGGCGTCTGCCATTTTCCTCACCTCTTGTTCAGGGCCGCTCGCGCCCCCCGATGGAGGGTGCACGGCGCGCCCCGGCTTGGGGGTTGGGTGCTCTACGCGTCGGCGTTATTAGAAGATACACGCCAGCCGCCCGGATGCGACTGAATGGTCATTCAGTAATCTATCAAGGG
>JAUYMQ010000572.1 GCA_030698575.1 Deltaproteobacteria bacterium | reverse complement strand
TGTGTGGGGCGAAGGTGGACGCACCCCCCGCAACGTCTGGCGCATGTCCAGCGATGGCTTCGATGGCGACCACTTCGCCACGTTTCCGTTAGAACTTCCCGACAGGTGCATCCGCGCGTCAACCAGCGAACGCGGCTGCTGCCCAGTGTGCGGCGCGCCATGGGAGCGAATCACCGAACGCACCGCCATCAAGCGGCACCGGCCGAACGAGTATGTTAAGCGCAACGGCGCGGCGGGAACCGGCAACGCAATCAATCAAACCGTCGCTGGCGTGGACGTGCGGACCACTGGCTGGCGTCAAGCGTGCGACTGCGCATCCGCCGGTCCCGTGCCTTGCCGCGTGATAGAGCCGTTCTGTGGGGCCGGTACGACGTTGCTGGCGGCGACACGGCTTGGCCGTGACGCTGCCGGCATCGAACTGAACGCCGACTATATCGAAATTGCCAAGCGCCGAATCGAGCAAGGGCTTCGGCCGGGCACGGCGCGCGATATGTCGAAGGGCGACGATTCACCGTTATTTGGAGACGAGCGATGAACACCACGGGCGAATGTCAGTCCTGCGGCCGCACCGACGACCTACTCGACGCCGACGACGGTCTGTGCGCCCGGTGTGCCATCAGCCGCGACTACCTGCAGCGGCATCACCACGGCGCACGCCGGCGGCGAGTGCGTCAACTGCTGGTTGCTGGCGGCGGCGAAAAAACCGGCCGCGTCCGCCGACGTTTCCCCTTGACCGCCGCGCCCGGCGTTTTTTGCCCGCACCACTAAGGGATTCGCTGAACGCGACCACGGGAAACGCTTGCATCCGGGGTCGGGGAAAGGTAGGATGGGCGACATGCAAGATCAGGCCACTATTCCCAACCAGAGAAACCGTACCGCGACGCCAAGTCCTGGTCTTGCAGCCTGTCTAGGCTCGCGGTGCGGCTTCACTGGCTGCGAGTAGAGCAATCAAAAAAGGCACCTCAAGGCACCCCAAAATGAAGGCGTTAGCGCGCAATCTCGGCATCGGTCGGCACACTGCTACCGGGCTGATGAACGACCTATGGGAATGGACCGGCGACTACGCTACGGACGGGGCAATCGGTCGGCACACCAACGAAGATATTGCCGACGGCATCGAATACGACGGTGATGCAAACGCGCTGATCGACGCGCTTGTGCAGGCCGGGTGGGTTGATGCTTGCGATGAGCATCGTGTGTGCATTCACGACTGGGCGGAGCAGTGTGACGAGTGGGTGAAAAAACGCATTGCTCGCTCAAAAACGCCGTTTGCTCATCCCGTCGAGACACCGTCCGACGATGTCTCGACACCGTCCGTCAACCATGGCGGACAACGGCAGCCATGCAAGGAAAGGAAAGGTAAGGAAAGGGAAGGTAAAGAGGGGGGATGCAAGGGGGGAGATTCCCACAACGGCCGCATGACCAACTCGCAGGCCGAGTCGATCTACGGAGCCTACCCGCGCAAGGTCGGCAAGCAGGCGGCGATCAAGGCCATACGCTCGGCTCACGCCGCGCTGGTGGCTTCCGGTCACGATGACCCCGTGGGCTACCTGTTCCGGCAGGCGATGGCCTACGCCGCCTCACCGTCCGGCAAGAAGCCGCTGGGCGACGACCCCGACTATCGACCGCACCCGGCGACGTGGTTCAACCAGGGCCGGTACGACGACGACCCCGATGAGTGGCAGAAACCAAACGGTGACGTTGTTCGTGGCGCTGATGGGCTACCAATCACCGACTACGAGCGGAAACACCACCGCCCGCCACCGGCCGCAGAACCAGACGAGGCCTACATGGCCGCGCTGGCCGTGTATTCGGCACGTGAGGAGGAAGAATACCCCGGCATCAAGGACAAGTCGTGGATGCCCAAGCCCCTCCCCAACGCCCCACCGCTGACTCCCGACCAACTTGCCAGGGTCGCCAAGTGATGACCACCACTACCGACAGGATAATCGCCGACCCGGTCGCCATCGCGGCGGCACTGGCAATCATCTTGCCGCCCGGACAGGTGACGGAGCTTCGGGTGTTGGACGCCGTGACAGCAGGCAACTACCGGCCGCACGTCGAAAGCGGATACTTCGACAACCCGGCAAGCCTGGCTGAGGCGGCGGCGACCATCCGAGCCGCCAAGGGGTTCTACTTTACCCCCAACCCCGTCAACCCCGCACTACTCGCTCGCTCGGCCAATCGCATCCGCCCCGTCGGTAAGGAGCCGACAACCTCAGACAACGACGTGACCGTGCGGCACTGGCTCTTGATCGACGCCGATGCTGTCAGGCCGTCGGGTATCAGCGCCAGCGATGCAGAGCACGCCGAGGCGCTGGACCGTTGCAGAGCCGTCTACAAGCATCTGCGCGCAGCGGGATGGCCGGACCCTATCGCCGCCGACAGCGGCAACGGCGCACACCTGCTGTATCGCGTGGACCTTCCTGCCGCCGACGATGGACTGATCGAGCGATGTTTGCTCGCCCTGGCGGATCAATTCGACGATGCCGCAGTGACAATCGACCGCAAGGTGTTCAATCCGGCGCGAATCTGGAAACTCTACGGCACGCTCAGCGCCAAGGGCGACGATACGCCGGAACGTCCGCATCGCATGGCGCGCGTCTTGTCGCATCCGTCGAAACTTTCTGTGGTTGACCCGATGCTGCTGCGCATTCTGGCCGGACCCAAGCCGGTTGTGACGTTGTCGCGCGAGGGTGGGTTGACGCGGCTAAACATCGACCGCTGGATTGTCGAGCATGGTTTGCACGTGCGCGGGCCGGAAGATTGGAAAGACGGGCGCAAGTGGATTTTCGATGTCTGCCCGTGGGATGTGTCGCACACGAACGGATCGGCGTTCCTGATCCAACAGGCCAGTGGCGCGCTTGTCGCCGGATGCCATCACAACGGATGCGACGGTAAGGGCTGGCACGACCTGCGCGACCTGTTCGAGCCGAACTGGCGCAACGGCCGCAATGGCAACAGGCAAAAGCCATGCGCTCCTGTCGAGGAGGATGTGCCGTTTGACACTCCCTTTCCCGAGCCGATGGACAGCGCAAGCCTCAGCGATCTAATCGAGCAAACTATCTCCGGCAAGCGCCGAAACATTTCGTTTCCGTGGCAGACATTGAGCTTTGCAGCAAGGGCGCTGCTGCCGGGAAGCGTGACGGTGATTTGCGGCGGGGCAGGTTCAACAAAAAGTATGCTGGTATCCGAGGCGTGCATCTTCTGGATGGAAAAGAATGTGAAGTTCGCCGTGTTTCATCTTGAGGAGGATCGCGCCTTTCACCTGAATCGCGCGCTCGCTCAGCTTGCTGGCAATTCGGGGTTGACGCTTGACGATTACGTTCACGGTCATCCTGAAAAAGCGCGCGACGCATACGAGCAATATATGGGCACGCTGGACGCACTCGGCAGTCGTATTTGGGATGCGCCCAATCACGATGTAAGCATCGACGATTTGTGTGTGTGGATCGACGAACGCGCGAAAGAGGGTTGCCGGGTCATTGTGGTAGACCCGGTGACGGCGGCGGATAGCGGCAGCGAGCCGTGGCGGGCTG
>JAUYMQ010000539.1 GCA_030698575.1 Deltaproteobacteria bacterium | reverse complement strand
CCCTTGGGGCTTTGATCCCGTGGCTTCTTCGCGGCCGGCGTTGGGCGGGCACGCTCGGCTTCCTCGCGGGCCTGGCGGCCAGCGCCACCGGCGGCGGCGCGGCGCTCGTTCTCCTACTCCGCCACGAAATCGTCGCCGTCGCCGTCCCCTGGACCGCGCCCTTCGGCGCGCTCGCATTCGGGGTCGACCCGCTCTCCTCGTTCTTCCTGCTGTGCATCTACCTCGTCGGGGGCCTCTCGCTCCTTTACGGACGCGGCTACTTCCCGCGTGCACGGGCCGGCGCGGCATTCGCGTGGATGAATCTCCTCATCGCGGCCATGGCGATGGTCGTGATTGCGCGCGACGCAATTGCTTTTCTCGCGGGCTGGGAGCTGATGTTCGCCGCGTCCTGGGTGCTCGTCACTCACGAGGACGACGAAGCGTCCCAGGCGGCGGGCTTCACCTACCTGCTGGCCTCCCAGGCCGGCGTGGTCCTCATCCTGATCCTCTTCGGTCTTCTCGCCCGGCACGCAGGCGGCATCGGCTTCGACGCCTTCGCCGCGGCGGGAGCTCCCCCGGGCGCCCTCGCGACGATCTGCTTCGCGACTGCCCTGGCGGGCTTCGCGACAAAGGCGGGTCTCTGGCCGCTCCATGGGTGGCTGCCGCAGGCGCATCCGGCGGCACCGAGCCCGGTGTCGGCGGTCATGTCCGGCGTGATGATCAAGATGGGAATCTACGGTCTTCTTCGAACGCTCACATTCCTGGGGCCACCGCACGCGGCCTGGGGTCTCGCCCTCATCGTGGCCGGCGGCCTGTCGGCCCTTGGCGGTGTCTTGCTGGCGCTCGCGCAACACGATCTCAAACGGCTTCTCGCCTACCACAGCGTGGAAAACGTGGGGATCATCGCGCTGGGGATTGGCCTGGGGATCCTGGGACAGGCTGCGGGCGCGCCGCGCGTGGCCTGGGCGGGATACGCGGGCGCGCTGCTGCACACGCTGAACCACGGGCTGTTCAAGGGACTGCTCTTCCAGGCTGCGGGCGCGGTCGGTCACGGAGCAGGCACGCGCGACCTGGAGAAGCTGGGAGGGCTGCTGCGCCGGATGCCCGCGACGGGCGCCCTGTTCCTGGTCGGCGCGGTGGCGATCTCGGGACTGCCGCCGCTCAATGGCTTCGTGAGCGAGTGGCTCGTCTACCTGGCCGCCCTCCGCGAGGGCGCGCTCGATCCGCAGAAGGGCGTCGCGGCGGTGGCGATCCTTGTCGTGCCGCTGCTGGCGCTCGTGGGAGGGCTCGCGGCGGCCTGCTTCGTGAAGGTCTTCGGCGTTGCGTTCCTTGGCGAGCCGCGCACTTCCGGCGCGGACGGCGCGCGGGAGGCGACGCGATCCATGCGCGTGGCCATGGGGCTGGGAGCGGCGGCCTGCGTCGCGATCGGCGTCGCGCCCGCGGCGGCGCTGCGCCTCGTCGCCGAACCGGCGGCCGCGCTCGCCGGAACACCGGCTGCGGCCGCGGATGCCGCACTCGGGGCGCTTCACAACGTTTCCCTGGCGGCGGCTTTCCTTCTGCTCGCCACGCTCGTGCTGCTGGCCGCGAGAAGGGTTCTGCTCCGGGGCCGCGAGGTCGGCGTCGCGCCGACATGGGATTGCGGCTACACGCTGACGACTCCGCGGATGCAGTACACCGCAGCCTCATTCGCGGCGCCGGTCCTGGAGCCCTTCGAAGGGCTCCTCTCGGTTCACGCCGAGCGGGAGGGCCCCGACGGCTACTTTCCTGTGCAAGCGCGGGTTCAGCGGCACCTCGAGGATCCGGGAGAGGTGTTCGTTCGCCGCGCTCTGCGCGTGCTCATCCTCGCGCTCTCGCCCGCGCGCGCTCTCCAGCGGGGACCGGTGCAGCTCGGGCTGCTCTACGTGTTCCTGACGCTCCTCGCCCTCCTCCTGTGGCAGGTGTCCGCATGAATTCGCTGGCCGCGGGCGTGGTCCATGTCCTCCTGCTCGTCACGCTCCCGCCGCTCCTTATGGGCGTGATCGGGCGGATCAAGGCGTGGATGGCGGGCCGCACGGGGCCGCCGCTGTTGCAGCCCTACCGGGATATCGCACGGCTGCTCCGCAAGGGCGCCGTCTACAGCCGGACGGTTACCTGGGTCTTCGTGGCGGGGCCCGCCGTCTCGCTGGCCTCCGTGTTCACGGCCGGGCTTCTGCTCCCCCTGGCCTCGGTGCGCGCGCCGATGTCCTTCGAAGGCGACCTGGTCCTCTTCGCGTACCTGCTCGCGCTCGGCCGCTTCTTCACGATGGCAGCGGCGCTGGACACGGGGAGCAGCTTCGAGGGCATGGGAGCGAGCCGCGAGGCGGCCTTCAGCGCGCTCGCGGAACCGGCGCTGTTCCTTGCGCTCGCCACGCTGGCCGTGACCACCGGGCAACTTTCGCTCTCGGAGATCCTGGGCGGACTCGACGCACCGCGGGCCGTCCTTCCAGCTATCCTTCTGTCGGCGGCGGCGCTGAGCGCCGTGCTGCTCGCCGAGAACGCCCGCATCCCCATAGACGATCCCGCCACGCATCTCGAACTGACCATGGTGCACGAGGTCATGGTCCTGGATCACTCGGGGCCCGATCTCGCGATGATCGAATATGCCTCGGCGGTGAAGCTCTTCATCACCTCCACGCTGCTGGCTGCCGTCGCCGTGCCGGGCCTGGCCGGCCGTCCCGTGGCCCTGGCCGCGGGCGCGCTGGGGGTGGCCTGCATAGTGGGGCTCGTCGAATCGGTCACGGCGCGGCTCAGGCTTCCGCGCGTGAAGCAGTTCCTCATCGGCGCCTCGGCGCTGGGCGCGGTTGCCCTTGCCACGACGATGTTCACCCGGGGGGCGGCATGAGCGACATCCCCGATCTGCTGCTCGGGCTACTGATCCTCGTGGGCCTGTACATGGTTTCGACAAGCCGCCTGCAGGCTTGTGTGCGGGCCAGCGCCCTGCAGGGAATCGTGCTCGGGATACTCCCCATCGCGCTCGAGTGGACGCACGGGATCGTCCCCCTGAGTTTGCACGTCATCACGCTTTCCGGCGGGGCGATTGCCATCAAGGCGGTGGCCATCCCGAGGCTGCTCCTGCGTTCGATCCGCGAGGCGGGCGTGCGGCGCGAAGTGGAACCCATGGTCAGCCTGCACGGGTCCATTTTGCTTGCAGCGGCGCTGGTTGGGCTGGCCTTCTGGCTGGGAAGGCAGATGACGCTGCCCTTCCCCGTGGGATCGGATCTCCTGGTGCCGTCCGCGATCTCGAATGTGCTACTGGGATTTCTCCTCGTGGTCGGCCGCCGCAAGGCCATCACTCAGGTGGTCGGCTACCTGGCGCTCGAGAACGGCGTGTTCGTCTTCGGCCTCACCCTGGCGCAGGCCCAGCCGGTCCTCGTCGAACTCACGGTGCTGCTCGACGTCCTCGTCGGCGTGTTCGTCATGGGAATCGCGATTCACCATATCAGCCGGACGTTCGATCACCTGGACACGGACGCGATGGGGAGCCTCCCCGAATGAGCCCGCAGATCGCGCTCCTGGTCCTGCTGCCCGCCGCCGCGGGTTTCGCGGCGTGGCTCTCCCGCAGCGTTCGCGCCCAGCTCGTGCTTCTCCTGGGCGCAGCGCTGGGACATGTCGCCGTGGTGGGAAGCCTCTGGCTCCATCTTCCGCTGCCCACCCCCGGCGCGCTGCTGGGGCTCGATGCGCTGGGGCTACTCGTTCTCACGCTCGCGTCCATCATCTTCCTGGCCTCGGCTCTCTACAGCATTCCCTACCTGACGGAGGGGACGCACGACGTGCCCTCGTCCCCGCTGCGTTACGTCCCACTGCTGCTGGCCTTTCTGACGGCGATGTCCCTTGTGGCCCTGAGCCGTCACCTCGGCCTTCTCTGGGCTTCCGTAGAGGCGACCACGCTGGCCAGTGCGCCGCTCATCTACTTCTACCGGCGTCCCGGATCTCTGGAGGCGGCCTGGAAGTACCTGCTCATCTGTTCAGTGGGGATCGCGCTCGCGCTCCTCGGGACGTTCTTCCTCGGCGTGGCGGCCGCAGGGCCGGACGGGCGGGGCCCCGGTCTGGGCATCGACGCGCTGCTCCAGGCCGCGCCCACGCTGCATCCGGCGTGGCTGCGGGCGGCCTTTGCGCTCGCCCTCGTGGGGTACGGAACCAAGATGGGTCTCGCGCCGCTGCACACCTGGCTGCCGGACGCCCACGGGCAGTCCCCCTCGCCGGTCTCGGGGCTGCTATCCGGCGCGCTCCTGAACTGCGCGCTGCTGGGGATCCTGCGCTTCTACGCCATTGACACGGCTTCGGGGCATGCCGCCGTTTCGGGCCGGATGATGCTCGTCCTCGGGTTCAGCTCCCTGTTCTTCGGGGCCGCCTCGCTCTGGGGACAGCGGGACTACAAGCGTCTGCTTGCTTACTCCTCGGTCGAGAACATGGGGATCATCGCCGTCGGGATTGGGATCGGGGGGGCGGCGACTTACGGGGGGCTGCTGCAGCTCGTGAACCACGGGCTGGCGAAGTGCGCGCTCTTTCTCCTGTCCGGCAACGTGCTCCGGGCCTACGGGACGACGTCGCAGGCAGGGGTCCGGGGCGCGGCGCGGCGCATACCCCTCACTGCCGCGCTCCTTGGAGTGGGGATCTTCGCGATGGGAGGGGCGCCGCCTTTCGGGTTCTTCGTGAGCGAGCTGACGATCTTCCTCGATGCCATGCGGGGGAGCGCACCCTGGATCGGCGCCGCGTTCATCGCGCTGATCGGGATCGGTTTCGTGGCCATGGCCCGGGCGATCTTCCCGATGCTCCAGGGGGAAGACGCGGACTGCCCGGTCGTGATGGGGCGGCGGTCGTCGGCGCATCGGTTTCTCGCGCTGGGCCCGCCCGCGGCGCTCCTGGCGCTGGTGCTGATGCTCGGCCTGCACGTGCCCCATTCCCTGGACACGATCCTGCGGAGTGCGGCTGCGTTGCTCGGAGGCTCACCGTGACCTCGGTGAAGGCCGAGCCGGGCCGGGCGGGGCAGCCCTGGACGATGGGGGAGGTGACGTCTGCATCGCCTGCGGCGTGGCGGGAGGCGGTGCTCGGGGAGCACGGACGCGGCGGTCGCTTGGTTGGACTCTTTGCCTGGCCCGAGGGGCCGGGCGCGCGCACGCTCGTCGCGATCCTATCCTTCGACCGGAGAGGACGGCTGGCGATCCACCGGACGCGGGTGCCGGCGGACGGGGAATTCACGTCCCTGACGCCGGTGATCCCCGGCGCGCAGGCCTTCGAGCGGGAGATCTTCGAGCAGCAAGGACCGCGGCCCGCGGGGCACCCCTGGCTCAAGCCGCTCCTTCGCCATGAGGACCCTGAGGGCGCGACCGGCGTCGCCACCGGGACTTTCTTCCGCGTGGAGGGAGATGGTGTGCACGAGGTCGCGGTGGGCCCAGTGCACGCGGGGATCATCGAGCCGGGTCACTTCCGGTTCCAGTGCGCCGGCGAAGAAGTGATTCACCTCGAGATTCACCTGGGCTACCAGCGCCGGGGGGTGGAGGCGCTCATGGTCTCCGCAAGTCCCGCCCGGCGGCTCGCGCTCGCCGAGTCCATCGCGGGCGACGCTTCGGTGTCCCACGCGACCGCCCACGTTGAAGCTATCGAGGGGCTCTCGGGGGTGGAGGCGCCGCCGCGGGCGCAAGCGATCAGAGCTCTGGCCCTGGAGCTGGAACGCCTGGCCTCTCACGCGGGCGATCTGGGCGCGCTCTGCGGCGACGTGGGGTACCTGCCGGGTGCCGCCTGGCTCGGACGCATCCGGGGGGACTTCCTGAATCTGCTTCTCGAGCTGTCCGGGAACCGGCTCGGCCGCGGGCTGATCGTGCCGGGGGGCGTTCGATTCGATCTGGACGATCGCCTCCGTGCGGACTTCGCGAGGCGGATCGGGGCCGCCACCCGCGATCTCGAAGAGGTGTGCGACCTCGCTTTCTCGGAACCCTCCGTGCTCTCGCGCTTCGAGCGCACGGGGGTCCTCTCCGGACAGGACGCGGATCTGTTGGGCGTCGTCGGACCGGCGGCGCGCGCAAGCGGATGCAGCCGTGACGCGCGCGCTGATCACCCCTCGGGGCTCTACCGGTTCGCCCACATCGCGGTGACCACCGCCCGGGAAGGCGACGTGATGGCCCGTGCGATGGTTCGCCGGCTCGAAGCGAGCAGATCGCTCGCGTTCCTTGCCGAGGAGATCGATCAGCTCCCGGGCGGCCCCCTCCTGGAGCCGCCGGGGCCACTACGGCCAGACGCCCTGGTGATCACGCTCGTGGAGGGCTGGCGCGGCGAGACGGCGCACCTGGCCGCCACGGACCCGGAGGGGAGCCTCGCGGTTTACCGCGTGGTGGACCCGTCCTTTCACAACTGGTTCGCGCTGGCCGTTGCCATGCGGGGGGGGCAGATTTCCGACTTCCCCCTCTGCAACAAGAGTTTCAACCTCTCCTACGCAGGGCACGATCGATGAGGCGCCAACCATGCCGGGCCTGATCTGGACCCGCCTGCGACAGGGCAGGCGCACGATCGACCTCGAAGCCGCGGCGGAGGCTCTTCCCGAGTGTTTCCGCGGCAGGCCGGCTATCGCGCCGGAGCGCTGTGTGGCGGGTTGCAACGCCTGCGTTGAGGCCTGCCCCACCGGGGCCATCGCGCGCGATCCGCTGCGCATCGACCTGGGCCGCTGCGTCTTTTGCCCTGGCTGCACGGAGGCGTGTCCGGAGGGCGCGATCACCTACACTCGGGATCATCGGCTGGCGTCGACGGAGCGCGCATCGCTCGTGATCACGGGGAACGAGATCCCCGGAGTGGCGCGTCTCGAAAAAGGGATGAGGCGGATCTTCGGGAGGTCCCTCCGGCTCAGGCAGGTGTCCGCGGGAGGCGCCGGCGCGAGCGAGGCGGAGATCGCGGCGCTCGGCAACGTGGTCTTCGATCTCTCCCGCTTCGGCGTCCAGTTCGTGGCGTCGCCCCGGCACGCGGATGGGATGGTGGTCACGGGTCCGGTCTCCAGGAACATGGCGCTGGCGCTTCGCAAGACGTACGAGGCGATTCCCACGCCGAAGATAGTAATCGCGGTGGGAACCGAGGCGATCTCCGGCGGCCTCTACCGCGGGAGCCCGGACGTCCTCGACGGCGTGCCCGGAGACATTCCGGTCGATCTGTACGTCCCGGGCCACCCACCCCATCCCCTCACGATCCTGGACGGGTTGCTGCGGCTGCTCGGCAGGCTCGGCGAGAAAGTGTAGCCGCCGCCGTGCCCAATCCCGGGCGTCCAGCTCATTCGCCCCGACGCAGGGCGCGTCGCTCCGCTGCCAGTAGATTCCGGTAATGTCCTCATGGTGACTGAGTTCAAAGCGGGGAAGGCCAAGGATGCGGCCCTCGGCCAACTCCTGGCGTAGATCGGATCTCTCTCCACGTCCGCCACCAAGGTCCGCGGAATACTGTTTGCATCCAGCTTTGATCCGCGCGTCGTCCGTGCGATCAGGGTCCTGCCCTCGGTGAGACTCCTCCGGTACCAACTGTCCTTCACCTTATAAGGATGTGCCCGTGTGAGACTGGCCACGGCATCGGCCTGACAGGCCACGTTGAGGACTCTTGGGACTGATCTTCAGTCCCGCGGTGGACGGGGCAGCGAGGGTATAAGCCCCGTGACCCGCGGTACAAGGATTCGCTCGAAAATTATGCCGATTCGTACCGAAGATTAGCACCAGTGATAACCCTCCTTGCAACAAAGCTCTCTATTGATTCTCTCCGACATGTCGGCGAGTTGAACATGCTACGGCCCACTCCGCGGGGTCTCGGGCACGTGATGTTTACACCGAAAGGCTGAATCGGTATTTCCGGTACGTATTGGGCTATTTTCGGAGCGAACGAGTAGA
>JAUYMQ010000648.1 GCA_030698575.1 Deltaproteobacteria bacterium | reverse complement strand
TCGACCGCGCTCGCGCCAACGCGCATGCCGCGGGCGACCGTGTGCGACAGGCCGAGCGAAAAACCGAGCGGCTGACCCGGGGTGGCGGGGAGCAACAGGCCGCGCTCGATTCACGAGCCGAAGGCCTCCGGGCGCTCATCGCCGAGCTCGCCGAGCAGCTCGATGCGGTAGCCACCCGACGGTGTGAGGCTCTCGAGCAGCTCGAGGCTGCGGATGCTCAGCTCGCGGCGGCGAAGCGCGCCCTCGTCGCCACCTCAGCCGACGACACCGGCAGACCGCCCGAGCCCGCGGAGGTCGCACGCCGTCTGCTGGCAGCCGAGGAGCAGAGCGAGCACGCCAAGCGCGCGGCGAAGGAGGCATCTGAGGCCTACCACTCCGCTCAGGCGCAGCGGGCGCTGGCGGACGAGGACGCGCAGCGCAAGGCAGACGCGCAGTGCAAGCGGCTGCGTGCCCAGGCGTGGGGGGATATCTGGAGGTCCGTGGCGGCGGCGGCCCACGGCCTCGAGCGCGAGGTGCTCGAGGGGCTCGTGGCCCCGATCACGCGACCGATGGACAAGCTCGCGAAGAAGTACGGCGTCAACATCGGCACCTTCACGGCGCGTTTCGGCGCCCGCTTCGGGCTCGGCTATGAGACGGTCCGCGGTTTCGCTCCGCTGTCCAGCCTCAGCGCGGGGCACTTCGCGATGGCGATGATCATGTTGAGTGCCACGCTCCACCGTTTGGCGCAGTCGCCCTGCCGGGTGGTGGTGCTGGACGGTGGTGAGGCCCTCGACGCGGAGAACCGAGCCACTTTCTGGCGCCTGGCGCGCTGGCTCGTGGACGGGGGCCACCTCGACCAGGTGCTCGTGTTCGCCGTCGACCCCACAGGGTGGGGCCCCGGCGCGGTGGTGGTGGACATCGAGCAGCGCCGGCTGGCGGTGTAGGGGGGGTGGCATGGGCGCTATACAGACCATCCCCCGGACTGCAACGCGCGTCGGGCACGCGGGGATCATCGGCTGGCACGACGCCATGACGCACGAGCGATGGCTCGAGCTGCGCAAGGGTGGCATCGGCGGATCCGACGCCGCGGCCGCGGTTGGCAAGAGCGACTACCGCTCGCGGGTCTACCTCTGGGCGGACAAGACCGACCGGATCCCACCTCGGGAGCAGACTGAGCCCATGGAGTGGGGGCACCGCCACGAGGCGACGGTGCTCCAGAAGTTCGCCGAGTCGCACCCGGAGCTCACCGTCCACCGCGTCGGGGCCACCCTCCGCCACCCCGATGTGCCGTGGGCTCTCGCCAACCTCGACGGCATTGCACTGGACGAGAACCGGCGGCCGGTGCTCGTCGAGGTGAAGACCGGCGGCGAGTACATGAAGCGCAAGTGGGCGGGTGGAGTGCCGGCCGACTACTACTGGCAGACCCTCCACTACCTCGCGGTGCTCGGGCCCATGGTGCAGCGGGCCTACGTCCCCGTCCTGCTCGGCGGCAACCACTATGAAGAGCGCATCGTCAACCGCGACGAGGACGCCATCGCCTGGCTGCTCCAGCAGGAACGCGAGTTCTGGGGCTACGTGCAGTCGGGCGAGATGCCCCCGGTGGACGACACCGAGAGCACCGCGGAAGCGCTGGCGCTGCTGTGGGCCGAGTCCACCCCAGACATCGTGCGGCTGCCGGCGGACGCGCTGTCGCTCATCGCGGAGCGGGAGTCCATCTGCGACGAGCAGAAGGCACTCGAGCGGCGGCGGACCGCGGTGGAAAATCAAATCAAAACAATGCTCGGAGAGCACGAGAAGGGCTCTGCCGGCAGCCACCTGGTGCGGTGGACGACTGTCCAGTCCGAGCGGATCGACATCAAACGACTGCGGGCGGAGCGACCGGACCTCGCGGCGGAGTACTGCGCGACGTCCAGCTACCGTCGTTTTACGGTTTCGGAGGTTAAGTGATGGCAAGAGGCAACGGACGGGCGCGAGGTGCGGACGCGTGGGACGCCGCATTGGCGACCGCGAAGGACATCGCCAAGAGGGCATCGATCTACGTCCGCCTGGAGGATGACGAGGATACGGTGGTGGGGGCGTTCGTGGGTGACCCGCGGATCCGGGAGGTACACTGGACCGGGCAGACCTACGTCGACTGCGGCGGGTCCGACTGCCGCGCGTGCCGCAAGGGCAGCCGGAAGAGCGTCAAGGTCATGGTGTGCTTCTACGTCCGGGACGAATGTCGGATGAAGGTTGTGGAGGGTGGAATTGGCTGGTTCAAGCTAGTCTGCCGAGCCACCAAGAAGCTCGGTCGCGAGCTGTGGTGGTATCAAATCGAGCGGGTGGGGCAGAAGGGCGACCCGAAGACCACCTACTCGATCACGCCGGAGGAGGAGATCACCGATAGTGAGATGGCTGAGATCCGGGCCACAAACATACTGGATCTGAGCCACATCGGTAGCGAGGACTTCCCGCAGGATGAAGACGACGAGCCCGCTCCACGGCGCTCACAGAAGACAAACCGTGAACCCGAGCGCCCCACCAGCCGCCGGCGACGGCAGCCAGAGACTATCTCACACACGGACGTCGCCGCTCTCCGCCAGCGCCTGAGGGAGATCGACGACGACGCCGAGCAAAACCTCCTGCAGGACTTCACACTCGTCCGCCTCGGCGATCTCCCCACGACCAAGCTGGTCGAGGCCCACGATTGGATCGACAACGAGGCCGACGAGGCCGAGTCAGATGATACGGCGACGCCTGCACAATCCGAGCGTGCGACGACGGCGCCCCCCGCGCACCAGATGGAAAAAAACGGCGAGCGCACCGCGCGGCTCTTCCCGACCGACCGCAACCCCGCGTCCGTACAGCGTAAGCCGCTGGAAGGCGATGACGACCCCTTCACTGCCATGAGCGCGACGCGTGCGACGACGGCAACCCCTGCACCAACAACGACTGCGACGACGGCGCCCCCCGCGCAGGGGCCGGCGGCCGGCGGCGACTTCGACCCGTGGGCATAGGAGGGGCACGGTGAACATCTGGGAGGCGCGCTGGCTCGTCATCGACACCGAGACCACCGGCATCGATACCACCACAGCGGCCATAGTCGAGCTGGCCGCCGTCCCGTTCGACAGGGGGCGCCCCGGCGCAAGAATGGGGAGGCTCATCAATCCTGGCATCCCGATCCCCGAGCAGGCCTCCGCCGTGCACGGCATCACCGACGCCATGGTGGCGCGGGAGTCGCGCATCGAGGACGTCGCCGAGCGGTTCCTCGACCACGTGGACGAGGCGGAGGTCCTCGTCGGCTACAACTTTCTCTGCTACGACGAGCCAATCCTGAGTCGCAGCCTTGGGGTTGCCTGGGACGAGGCCACCGCGGGCAAGCCAGTCATCGACCCACTGGTCATCGTGCGGCTCGACGCGGTGGGGCGGTACTGGCGGGGCCCGGGCCGCCACCGGCTCACCAGCGTCTGCGCTCGGCTCGGCATCCGCTGTCCCGGCCAGGCCCACCGGGCGAGTGCGGACTGCCTGATGACTGGCGCGCTGCTCTGGCATCTGCGGACGCATCCAGGATGTCAGCATCTCCCCGTCGACGCCCACGAGGCGGATGCCTGGTTGCACCGACAGGCAGCAGCGCAGGAGGAAAACTACCAGCGGTGGCGTGCGTCGCAGCCGCCGCAGTCGGGAGGTGGAGCGTGAACGTCGTATCAGTCCCACAGCCGGTGGCAGTCTCCGACGTGCGTATGAGGCGCATAGAGCCGTGGACCAGAGGCCCGTGTGATGCGTGCGGTTGCACATACGACCAGACGCGCGCCGCTGCGATTGATGTCGCAGATCACGTGCGCCTACTGTGCGAAGGATGCCAGATGTATGAGCGCGGATACGACGATGCCCTGCGCCAGCATGAGGAGCGCGATCGGATCCCCTGCGACGAGTGCGGCGGCGCGTGGAGGATTGTCGGCGGGGTCACGGAGGACGGCGTCGGGTGGGTCGAGGGCACGGCGGCGCACGAGTGCGATGGCGTCGGGGTACTGGCCACGTTCAAGCGCGCAGCATCCGGATCGCTCGCCGTCACGCATACGATTTGTTTTGAGGACTGCGAGCCTGCCTCCGCGCTCGAGTGCGATGGGCCAACGCAGGCCTCGACTATGCACCTGAGCATCCCCGCTGACTACGCGCTCGAGCGCCTCGAGCGGATGCAAGCTCGCGTCCAGGTGCTCGAGCGTCTATCGCTGCGCCACGACGAGGCGGAGCACCGGCTCCTCGCCACCACGCTCGAGCTGCGCCGACTCGTCGCAGAGCTGGCCAAGGACCTCGGCGCCGTGCTCGCTGACCTGGTTCGGCGAGGGATGCTCGCGCGGCCCTCCAAATGCGGCGACCGCTACAGACGCTACCAGGTGCCGGCGCTCCGGTGCCCGCTCGACCTGTTCCTTTGCCGCCCTCCTGCCCAGTGGGGGCTACTGCTCGCGATCCGCACGGGGCCGGCGGATTTTTCACGGGAACTGATGCGGGCTGCTGCCCGGCAGAGGCTCCGGGTGTTTGACTGCGCCTTGCACGGGCAGGCCGGAAATGTGCTGCTTACACCCACCGAGCAAGACGTGTTCGCAGCGCTGGGGTGGAATGATGTCCCTCCGGAGATGCGGCGAGGAGACTGACGATAATGCCTAAGACCCAAACCAAACTACACGAGCCGCTGATCACCGCCCTTCGGGACCAGGCGGCTGCGACGATCGTCGAGCTTGATGCCCTCATCCGCGCCACCCTGGCAATTGCCCTGCGTGAAGAGGTCGATGCGTGGATAGTTGGCACCGGCGTGCAGCCTGCGCTCGATGCCTCCGCATCTTCGGCGCAACCCCAGCCAGCGCCGCAGCGACCGAAGAAGCCTCAGGCGCCGGCGGAGCCTCCGGCGCCGGCGAAGCGCAGTCAGTCTAAGCAAAAGGTCGCTCGCAGCGTCAACCCAACGGCCAAGTGGCGCAACCAGAAGCGCCTCGACGCGATCGCTGACCTTGTCGAGGCCGGCAGGGCAACGCCGGAAATCGCGGCGGAGCTTGGCGGTGGCAGCGACGCCGTCGATAAAACTCTGAAGAAGTATGGAGCTCGAGCGCGTGCGGCAAAACAGCCGGTCGATGTGCCGCCGTTCCCGCACGTCGGGCAGCTTCGCAGCCTCGATGCGGCGCGGGCACCTACCAACGAGGAGTGCCCTCGGTGCCACAGCGCCTTTAGCTGTGCGCAGCTCTGGCGCCACGTGCTGAAATGCGGCGGCAACGGCAGCCACTCAACAGCGCCGGATGGCTCGGCCGGTCCGCCGTCAGATCCGACACCCGTCGAGCCTGAGCCGCCACCTACTGATTCCCCCGCGCGGAAGCCAGCCGTGGCGAGCCCCTCGCAGAAGCCCGCCACGACTGGGCGTTCAGATCGCTTCGCTGCCCCAAAGCCGTACCGCGCGGCGGGCCTGCCGCGCCAGCTTCAGGCGTTGGTCGACACGGGGTGGACCAACAGGCGGCTTGCGGAGGAGACGAGCATCCCGTTGCGACGAATCGGCGACATCATCGCGGGTCGCCCGGCAACAGACGAGGAGCGGGCGGCGATCGAGCAGCTCGCCCAGGAGCCGGCCGCGGCATGATGGGCGACGATCGCGACGCTTCGGAGCCCGCCGGCATGCCCACCACAGCCCGTGCCTACCTTTTCCGCCGAGTTGGGGAGCTGCGAGCGGCCCGCGCCGCCGTGGAAGCCGAGCTTGCCGAGGCCGAAAGGGCCCTTGCGGAGGTGACGGACGACGGCGCATCATTGCCTCCGGCACCGAGACGCCGGTCCGGGGCTGGAGGTACCCAATGGGCCGGAAGTACACAGGAGACCGCGCCGTCGCAAGCTGGCGGCGCAACAAGTGGGACGGCGACGTCACCCACAGATGGATCGTCGTCACTACCACCTGGGACAGTGACAGAGGACGCCCTCGCACGCGCGAGATCCCTCTTCCGATCGCCACCACACAAAAGCAGGCAGAAGCCGCGGCAAGGCGCATCGCAGAGGAGCTCCTCGCGGGACGGCTGACGGCACCGACCACATGGACCGAGGCAGTGGCCGAATTTTTGGCATGGCGCAAGGACGAGGGCGACGCCGAGAGTGGCCTGACGACCTACCGGGATCGCTTCAGTGCGGTCGGTAGGCTCCTGGGCGAGCCGTGCCCTCTGCGCATTACGCGCGAGCAGGGCATTGATTACAGAGACGCCAGGCTCAAGATGGACGGCTCGCGCACGGGCTCCAAGATCTCGCAGCGCACCGTAGCGGCGGAGCTCGACGCGGTTACAGCGATGCAGAGACATCTTGTGGCTTGCGGCCATGCACCGTCCGTGACGTGGGCGGACATCAAACGCCCGGAGGGGGAGCACGGGCGCGAGTGGTTACACCCGCACCAACTCGACCGCTGGTTTCGGGCCGTGTTCAAGCTCGAGAAGCGGTGGCCCGAGTGGCCAGCGCTCGCCATCGTGCTCTGCCACGCACCGAGGCCGGGAGAAGCGCTGCGCCTGCGCGTCGCGGATGTGGACGCCATGCGCGGCGTGGTCTACGTGCGCCCGCGCGAAGGCGAGCGGGTGAAGTCGCGCCGCGCGGTGCGTGCATTCACGATCGCGGATGACACGTGCCTCGAGGTGGTACGCGCGTGGGTCAACCGGCGCGACGCTGAGGCCGGCGGTGCGGGCCTGTTGTTCCCGCTCGGGCGGAGGCACGAGAGCCAGGCCTGCGACGCCAAGCCGCTACGGCGACGCATCCGCGCCACGTCGGAGCTGGCCGGAGTTCCATACGTCTCGCCGTACGGCCTGCGGCACACCGCTGCGACACTGGCCGGCGGCGACCTGCGCGCGCTGGCGAGCCTGCTCGGGCACGAGGACGAGCGAACGGCGAGCCGCGTCTATCGGCACGCGCTTCCGGGGCAGTCGGACCCGGCGACGCAAGCGATTGGGGCGCACCTTCGGCGGGCTCTCCAGGGAGCTCGGCTGACGGTAATGGGTGGCAAGGATGACGACTAGATCGGCCTCCGGGATTCCTGCGCGGTTTATGTGCGGGACCGCACAGGAACCCGGTGGCCATACATGCAAAGCGGCGGAATTAGTGGAGCTGATCGGGATCGAACCGACGGCCTCCAGAGTGCGATTCTGCGGCCGAAAACACAGCACAACCGCACCGTCTCTGGACATGCCGGACGGCGTTTCGGTGCGCAATCGTGGTTTTGCTGTGCGACCGGCGAGGATTCAGGGTTCTCCTCCGGCGCGGAGCTAGGCTCGCCATCGAGCGCCGAGCATTTGACGGAGCCATAGCGCCGCGCTAATAGATCGTGATGGACATCACCACAACTGCCTCAGAGTTCGCCGGTCTCCTCGCTCGACTCCACTTGACCGGTGAGGATCTCGCCGCACTGCTCGACGTATCCGTGCCCACCGTATCCTACTGGCGCACCGGTCGCAGGACCGACCGGCGCCGCGGGGGAGAGGTCTCGGTGGTCGCGCCGCGGGCGGTGATGCTGCTGCTGTCCGCGTGGGAAGAACACCCAGAGCTGCTCGCTGCGGCCCGATCGACTTTTTTAGCGGAGCGCTAACCTTTCGCTTGACCTGGTGTTAGCGTGGCGCTAACATGGCGGTAGGGTGAGGGACCGGCAACACAGGAGGCGAGTGATGAGCACGCGACAGATGGGACAACACGCTGATGGATATCTGCAAACCCAGTGGACCGAGGGCAACGACGAGGGCCGTGGCTGCGCGGTGGGCGACGAGAACATGACGGCCGAAGAGGCCGCGCTGTGGGAGGGGTGGGAGGTGCTCCACGCACGGGAGGCGAGCAACGACATCTGCATCGCCCGCAAGCCCGATGGAGGGCTCGTCGGGATCGGCGACGCCAATGGGCCATGGGCCGTGGACTTGGTCGCCGTATAATGCGCTGGACTCCCGAGCGCCGCGCCCGCTTTGCCGCCATCTACCGCGAGGGCGGCGCTCGGGCCGTCTCTGCTGAGTTCGGCCTCACCGTGCGACAGGCGACGAACACGGCCCACAGTCTCGGGCTCCGCCGCCACCCGATGACACCGGAGCAGGTTAGGGACCGAGTCCGCGAGGCCTGGCCAGACCGTCCTGATGCCGAGCCGCTCGCCGGCGAGACCGGGTACTCGCCGAGAACCATCCGGGAGATCGCACTGGAGCTTGGGTACCGGTCGAAGGCTCCGGAGCCGGAGGAGACGGCTCGCAGGGCGCGGCACAGGGAGAGGGTAAAATACGTGCGGGAGCAGGTGGCAAGACGTAGGGGAGAGCCAGGGCTGTATCGGACGCTCGCGCAGGAGCTGGGGGTAGCGCCAGAGGCGACGGTCCATTGGCTGGCGAGGAAGGCGGGGGTGAGATTCCGGCCGTAGGAGGATGGATGACGGACGGGCCGCCTGCCGACGAGGATCCGGGGTCCTCCGCAAGCCGCATCGGGGGGGTCTAGGGCGCCGTGCCTGCTGCCGAGGATCCCTGGTCCTCCGCAGGCTCTGGCCACCACCAGGCCGTCTACCTCTTCGGAGTCAGGATCCACACAGCGTAGCGGCAGCGTGGCCGCGGAGGGTGATCCTCCTGCGTCGACATGAACCCGTGCTCGACGGGGACGAATGCGGGCTGCGACGGCATACACCCCTGGATGCGTCGGTGACTCAGGTATCCAGCGGGTCACCTCGGCCTCGGTATGGCACGAGCTGGCCTGTCGATAGTCGGTCATGCTGCAGACTCCCACGCGTCAAGCAGTGCGTGGCCGTCCCAGCGCGTCGTAGATAAATGTCCGTGTGCGTAGACGCCGGGCTCTCGCACCCGAGCGTCTGACAGCGTCTCGCGCTCCGACGGCCAGACTTCAGGCACGCCAAACCGCTCGCACAGCTCATGCACGAGCTCGCGCGTCGCTATCATCGCTGCCTGCGTGTCGAGCCGATAGCGCCCGCCGTCGGACTTGGGCGCCCAAGTAGCGACGGCGATTTCGTCCCAGTCTGGGTCACGACACCGCACGTCCTCGTCGATCGGCGATACGACGTCAACCCCTATGCTGTCGTGACGTTCACTTGCAGACCTCCATGGTCCTCAGCGCCGCGCTCGGCCTCGGTCCTCTGCTCGCCCTGCGCCTTCTCCGCCTCGGCCGCGAGGACCGCGCGGAGCTGCTTGTCTGTCATCTGCTCGACCGCGAGGACCGGCACGATGAGCACCGGCCACGGATCGCTCAGCCGGCGGTGCTCCATCGGGTCCGCGACCCCCGCCCGCATGTCGGTCTGACTCATGGGACCGTGATCTTGCCGGTCCCCGGGTCGAGCTGCGCGGTCTTCCACTTGCTCTCAGGCACATTCGCCCGCCGGAACAGGCGTCGAAGCGCCTTCTCCCGCACGCCACCGGCGATGCGGATCTCATTGGCAGCCGTTGCGACCTGCGGATGCACCAGCAGCGGCGCCAACAAGCGCCCGAGGTCTCCAAGCGCCTTGGCATGCACGCCCTCGGCATCGAGCAGGTCCTCGAGGTCGTTCTCTCGCGCCCAGTAGCCGGGTGGATCCCCATCGTCGCCGTCTTTCGGTGCGGGCTCAGGCCCGGTGTCCTGCTTAGCGTCCACCGCCTCCTGCTCTTCGTCGTCGGCTTTCGGTGATGGCACTGGCGACAGCCTGTTCTTGCGACCCATGTCTGCTCTACTCCTTCGCCCGCGCCTCCACGCGCAGGCTCTCGATAGTCAGGGTGTTCCCGGTCGTGACCTTAGCCTGTACTCGGCACCGGACCACACCGGACGCGGGGAGGTTCGTCGTAGCCGCAGCACCCACGGCCGCGGTCAGCGAGGTGGCGGTAAGTGACGCCTCATTACCCATGGTCGCAGTACCGTCGACCTGGCGCAGGCGGAGGTAGCCCGTGCCGGCGTCGACCTTGACAGCGTAGGCGAGCCGAAGCTCCCACTTGCCGGCGCCATATGTGGAGTTGGCCGCGTCGGCATCGAACACGAAGGGCCAGTCCCGATCGGCCACCGGTGAGCCGTCCGCGGTGTAGGCGTCATCGGCGACTGAGATACCCGCGGCAGAGGCAACCGTGAGCAGCGGCGTCGGTGTTGGGGCGCCGGACCACGGCCCGGAGGCCGCCCGGTCCCAACCTATCCACTTGCGCTCACTCACGGTGCCCTCCTTAGACGTCGGGGAAAGGAGCCGCGAACAGTCAGATCACCGCCCGCGGCGGGTTATTACACGGTCTGCGGGATGGTGTGGAGAGGCTGGATCACGCAGGTACCGGCGCCGGCGTACCCGCTCGCATCAGCGATGACACCGCACACCGTGATCTGGTCCGAACCCTCGGTGAATCCAGACACGTCCGTGGTAGCGGACCCGGCCGTCTTGCTGACGTAGGCGAGCATCCCCGCCGCCGGTGCGGCCCCACCAACGAGCCCGGCCACGAACTTGGCCGTGATCTTCCCCGTGGTTTTGACGTTGCCGGAGTTTCCGTTGTCAATTGCCACTTGCGGTGCACCGATTGCCATCGACGCTGCCGCCGACGTGGCGATGGCTTTTGTGACGGCGTTGGTCCCACTGATGTAGACCAACTCGTACGCGGCGATCTCAGCGCCGGTGCTGTTGGCGTAGCTTTCCTGCGCGCCGGTATGGGTGTGCAGGCTACTCGCGTCGGAGCCGTCCAAGAGGTCGTCGAGGTTCGCCGCGGTGAACGCTGCGGTCGTCAGCGCGGTACCAGCGATGGAAAAGCCCGTTCCCGCCGGCACGTCCAGGGTACCGCCCGACGCATCAACCTTCCCGGCTGCTGTCAGAATCAAGTCACCGGACGTGATCGTGCTGAGGGTGAGGTTGCCGGACGTTGCGCTGAGGTTGCTGGCCCCGGTGCCATCGATCGAGAAAGCACCGCTCGACAGCATGTCGAACGTACCAGTGACGTCAATGTCGAGGCTGGCGCTGGCGTTGATGTCCATCAAGCCTACGGCAGACAGGACCAGGTTGCCCGACGTAGTCGTGCTGAGGGTGAGGTTGCCGGTATCGACGGTGAAGTTCGAGGTACCCGCACCATCGATCGCGATGCCAGTGGCGAAGTCGATGTCGATTCCACCAGCGGAAGCATTGAAGTAGAGTGCGTTGACCCCAGTACCCGCCGAGCTCAGGATGGCTTGCTGCACACCGCCGCCAGCCGCCGCCAGCGTGAGGCTCTGCCCATCTCCGGTGACGGTGAGGTTGCTTGATGTAGTTGCATCAAGCGAAACCGAGGAAGCGTCAACGGCGAAGGCCGATCCTCCGACGTTGTAGGTAAACGTCGAGCCGAACGTCACTGCGCCGGCGAGCTCAATGGCGGTCGCGTTACCGTCACTGTGGCCGAGCGTGAGCTTTTCTTCCTGTGCGTCGAACTTCGCGTAAAGCACGCGGTTTTGGCCGGCATCATTGGCGCCGGAAAACAGCAGCGCAGCATCCACGCCGGCCGTGGTCTCCCCATACAGCCCGATGCAGACGATCGCCTCGGCCGCGGTGCCGTCGTCGTCGACGTAGATCATCCACGCCGGTACGCCTCCGGTCGCGGCAAGCTTGATGTCTCCGGTGAAGACGCTGTTGGTCTCACCGGCTGCGTCAGTAGCCTTGAACCGGAGGATCGTGTCCTCGTCCCCACCAGCCGCCGCGTCCGAGTTGACCGTGAACACGGCCGCGGTAGACCCGGCGATTACTGACGTAGCTGCGTCGATGGTATCGCAGTAGATCGTCGAGTAGCGAACGGCGTCCGACCCGAGGTCATACTGGCTGTCCGCCTCCGGCAAGATCGTCCGCATCGTCGCGGTGTCCTGCACAGCCAGGGTGCTCGACAGCGTGACCGCGTCGTCCGCTTCGAAGCCTCCGACGTGCAGGCCGATGTAGTCGGCGACCGTTGTGGCGCCCGCTCCGGGGTCGGCAGCCGTCTGCAGGGCAGCGAAGACGCCCTCGGAGGTGTCGTAGAGGATGCCGCGGTAGCGGTTTGGGGTCTGGTGCAGCGCGTAGGTCGAAGTCGCGTCGGGCTGCGTGTCCCATGCGCGGTCGACCGTAGCGACCTTGGTCGTCCCGTTGTAATCCGAAATCGTTCGCTGCTGACCGGCGCCGGTACCGCCGGTGATGGCGATTGCCCAGGTGTTGTAGTTGTCGTCGGCCGCGGATGCCCCCGCCGCCAACGTAATTGTGGCAGCACCGCCGTCCTGAGCCGTGTCCGACTCGTCGGCCGCACCCCAGGCGGTGTAGTAGAGCTCCGCGAGCCACCCGGCGTCGACTGCCGCACTTGGCTCCGAGCTCAGCACCAGCAGGTTGTCCTTGTTCAGCGACACGGTCGAGTCGATTTCGATCCGCGAGCCCTGCACGAAGACGTTACCGGTTACCGTCAGGTCGCCGAGGACGCTGAGGTCCTCCTCGACCTGTACACCATCGGTGCCGTCACCAGATGCCAGCGACAGCACCTGTCCGCTCAGCGAGCGGATGCCGGAGCCGGCCTCAAGGTAGTCGCCGGCCCCAAGCGTGAGGAGCATGGCCCCCGTGCCGATGGCCCGGCTGAGGTATCGCGCCTTGTAGGTTGCCATTCCTGGCCCTCCTTAGGTTAGGTTGATGGAAGTGTGCGATCCCACGCGACGACGGCGACTCCGTCAGCCGCGTACGGGCTCGCGTCAAGGATCTGCCCCAGCTCTTTGCCCGGCTGGTCTTCCGTAGGCGGGACGTTCGTGGCCACGCCCCGTTGCGTCCGGGACAGCCACGCCATCTGACCCTCGGTGAGCTCGAGGCCGGCCTCGAAGCGCACGGGGAAGTCGCCGTAGGTGTAGACGCCGATGGCTTGGCCTGCCTCGATGTCGGCGCCGCTGGCCACGGCCCCCACCGCAGCGGCGTGCTCAATGGTGTCCGCGATTGCAAGGACGAAGCGCCTCGGGCCGGTCCCGGCCAAGCGCAGGATGTGCCCGCGGGAAACCTCGAGGTCGTCGGCGTTGATGCCGCTGTACGGCTCCGGGGGGCTCCCAGGCTCAGCCCCGCCGCCGGCGACCCGCGCCCACGTCCCCGGCGAGCCGGAGGCGGTGCAGATCCAGAGCACGCCGTCGGAGTCCACCGACTGATTGCCCTTGCGCCATGTGCCTGTGCCCGGAGGGCCCGGCGCGTTGCCGGTGTGCATCACGCTCTGGCCCGAGCCCGCGGGCAATAGCGCGTCGCTGAGTTGGCTGATGCGTGTGCCGCCGACTCTAAGAGCCATGCCTATCTCCTGTGCAACCGGCCGCTGCAGCGGAAGGTGGTCTGCGCCTCTCCGGCATTACGGAAGCGGAAGCGAACCCACCGGCCGTACACCGGCAGCACGAGTGCCTCCCGCGCCTCTGCCGCGAGAACCACCTCATCGCTTGCGCCGTCCCAGTAGACGACCCCGCTGAATGAGTGGCCCCATTCGACCTGGTACGCGCCGGGTTGATCGGCGTGGCAGATGACCGCGATCTCGTCGTGCCCACTCGCATCGAGGGCGGGGGAGACGAACTCGGCTCCATTTTGGCCGGCGGCTGATAGAGGGCTGTCGGCCGCGAAATTAAAGGTCATATTAGCCTCTAGGATTTGTGCGCTAGGATTAGGACGTGCATCCTCGCACCGTCCGTATCCAGGGCCTCCAGGGAGGCTCCATCCGCTCGCCTGATGCTGATTACCACGGAGTCGGAGTCGATGTTTGACGGGCGCGCGATTAGTGGTGGGAACGATTCGGCGATGCTGGGGATTACGACAGCGGTCGCCTGATTGAACGCAGGGAGCCCATGCAGTAAGCTGACATGCTCCACGGCAGACCCGCCTGCACCTCCCTCCAGCGTGGACCTGATGCCAGTAATAATGTCGTAATCCGCAGAGCTTGCGGCGACCAAGGCCCGGAACCCCTCCGAGTACATCGCACCTTGGGCGACTACGCCCCCGCCTGTTTGCACCCCGAGTGCCGCTTCCATGACCCCACTACAGGCCAGGGAAGATCCTGAAATCGGTCCCTGCGCAATTACACCACCACCAGCGTTCACATCACCGTTGGCATTGACGTTGTTGCCCGCAGCCACATTGCCGGCGGCGCTTATATGAGCGTCGGAGTTGATGTTGCCGCCGGCGTCGATACCGCCCTCTACCGTGGCGGACGCTGCGGTCAGCGCCGCAACAACTGCGTTGCCTATCGCGTCGAGACCAAATAGCCCTGACAAGACCTTCAGGCTGGTCGCCAGCACGTTGTTGGGACGGCTCGGCGTTGGGAGCATATTGCGCGCATCAGCGACGGTCAGCTCCCCCGGCGCTACCGCCCCGGCTGGCACGGTAATCGTGGCCAGGCGGATCGCACCAGACGGCACCGACGGCACCGACGGAGCGGATGCCGGAGTGCCTTTGGCGACTCCGATGGAGGGGCGCGGGCCTCGCGAGACGTCCGATAGAGCATTCGCCACCTCCCCCGTGACGGGATTTTTGACCGTGCGCTGCTCCTGATCGATCACGCCGGCGCCGTACTCGAGGTAGACCGCGTCCTTCCGAGGGTTTGCTGCGTCACCTGGGTCAATCGAGGCATCCGTCGCTGCGTCGAACAGCTCCGACCACAGGTAATCTGAGTCCAACGTATTGTCGGCGGCCGGATCTGCGGAGCGCACGAATCCGAGGCCCGGCGCCACGTCCACGGCCATCTCGCCGGAGTTGGCAAGGCTCACGGTCAGGCCATATAACACGCCGTCCTGTTGTGTGGCTGACTGGTCCTGGTACACCCGCCTCAGCACCTCGAGCAGAGCGCGCGACAGGTAGCGTGAGATGCGGTTCAAGTCCGTGCTCAGGATCTGCATCCCTGTCGGCTGATTGTGCCGCTTCGGACCTCCGTCGTTGATCGCCATGCTACACCAGGTCGTTGCTGTAGTTGTCGGTCAGCGCGTCCGCCGGATCCACGCCGCACTGCACGATGCGTATCGCGATTCCGCCGCCCTTGATGCGGTCGAGCATGTCGAGCAGCCGGGCAGCCACGCTTGTCTTCGGCATCAGCAAATCCCCGACGTCTGGCAGCCACACGGTGAAGGCCCCGCGGTGTGTCACGCTACTGTGGGCCCATAGCTCGGGGTCGTTGTCGGCGTAGGCTTCGTCGGCGTAGATCGCGTGGGTCCACGGCTCGAGCAGCGTGGGCGACACGGAGTAGCGCACCCCCCACCGCTGGATCAGCCGCTCGATAGCCGCCGGCGTCACTACGTCGGTGACCGCGAGGATGCGTTCACGGTACTCGTCGTCACTCTCGCCGCGCCTTCGCGGAATTCCCCGGTCCCAGCCGAGCGCCTGGAGTGCATCCGGATGGCCGCCGGTGACAGGGTCGGTATTTGTGACGGCCAGTGTCGCGTCACTGCCGGAGCCCTCGGCGAGCGTGCCGATGCGCGTGATCGCACCGGCGCCCACGTTGTAGGCGTAGCCATCCCGCCGCGCCTGGATCGCCACCTCGACCGGCCCCAGGTCGGCGGCGCCGAAGACCGCGGGCGCTGTCGTGAGGTAGGACAGCCCACTATCGGTCAGCACGTGGCTCCCCGCCGCAATGGTGACGACCCCAGCGGCAGCGCTGGAGCGTGAGAACTGCACAGTCCCGGTGGCGCGCACGGCTCCGGTGGCCTCCCGGTACCGCAGGTCCTGCTCCATCTGCGCTATGCCGCGGCTGACTCGCGCTGCCTGCTCTGCGTGCGCTCGGTGGATCTCCCAGCCGCTGTTGGGGTGCGCCTCGAGCGGCTCATAGTAGCTGGGTGGCGTAGTGCGGCGGACGATCTCGAGCAGCTCGTCCTGGGTGCGCGCGGTGAGCTGCGTCATGGGCTGGTCACCGTGATGAGGCCGAGCTCCGTGCGGAAGACCTCGCCGTCGTCTGGCTGCAGTGCTGTGGCTGGCGCCGTGACAGCGTCGTTCGGGACTATCGCGCCGGGCACCTGCTGCGCGGCAGCCACAATGGTGGAGTAGTAGAGCGTTTCGCCAGGCCCGAGCGCGTCCAGCGCGGCGACGATGGCAGCCTTGACCTGGTCGGCTACGGCAGCCGGGTCAAAGCCGCTCTTGGTGATGATGGCGATGGTGATGGCCACCTTCGTGACCGTCGCCCCAATCACCTCCACGCGCATCCCGCCGCAACGCCACTCGCGGAGCGCCAGCGCCACAGCGTCTGTCAGGGCGCTCGAGCTCGCACCGTCTTTGTCTGCCACCTGCAGCTTGATGTACCGGGCCGGCGCGCCGTCGGGCTCGGTGACCTCAGTAGCCACCGCGAAGGCTACGCCGTCCACCTGCTTGGCGCCGTACTCGATCGCCGGCAGGGTGCCCTTTGCAGCAGCGGGAAAAAAGTTGCGCGCTCGCGCGACGAACTCCGTGTTGCTCTCCGCGTCGGCGTCACCGGCGGTGCCCTCCGGATTGGTGACAACGACCGAGGTATCGTCGACCTGCGCCTCAAAGGCCGTGATGGTGCCCGCGGTAGCCTTCTGGCCGGCGCCGCTCTGTACGCTCCGGATCGGCGCTGTGACCGGCCCCGTGGCAGCGGCGCCGAACGACGCATCTGCGGTCGTCTGGAACCGCACGCCGCCCGTGCTCACCAGGACCGTGCCGGCGGAAACCGTGATGGCGCCGTAGCCCGCTGTCGGCCGGGAGAATCGCACCTCGCCCACGCTCGGCGTGGCCCCTTGGCGGACCAGGCCGTAACGGTCCCAGATCAGCTCGTCGAGCGTGGCGGCCGACACGTCGCCGGCTGTGTCAAGGTACTGTGCGCGCTCGAGCACGAGCCCCTGACGCGCGACCTCCTCGGCCATGGATGCGCCCGTGTGGACGATGATGTTGGCCGGGTGACCCTTAATGTCGACGGCGCTCGGGTCGATCTGGCTGTTGCCCGACGTGATCTCGTCCTTACCGATCTGGACGAGGTCGTCTCGGGAGGGGAAGTCAGCCATCTACTACCTACCCTACCCGAGTACCTGTGCGGCCGTGACCACCGGCCCGTCAGCCGTCTGCACCTGCACAGTCACGATCACTACGCCGGTGCCTCGGCGCTGAATGCGAGGGGCGACCGCGATGACCCGCGGCTCCTGCTTGAGCTGCTCGGCGATCTCCCGCTTGGCGTCGAGGAGCTGCTGGACGCTCACCAGCCGCTTCGGCTGCAGCCCCACCCCGTAATCGGGGGCGTGCGCAAACCCGCCGCGCGGAGTCTGCAGCCGCCGCAGGTAGTCGCTCTCGCGCGCTTCGTCACCGGCCCACAGCGCGTAGTCGCCGGACGCGACGAAGTAGCAGCCAGCCGGAGTGCTACCTCTGGCGAGCGTGGTCAGGGCGAAGTCCCGCTTTGTGGCGCGTAGCAGCGAGGCCTTCGCCGTCGGCACCGCCACCGCCGGCGTGAAGTCCCGTCGCGCCGGCGAGTCGTACTGCGCCCCTTCAGCCAGCGTCCGGAGCGTCGTCGCTGCTCCAGCGCGCCACGTCCCGCCGGTATCCCACGCGACGGGGCACGACAGCACCCACCGAGTAGCAGACTCTCGCTCGACAGCGGCGACTGGCCGCGCCTCGAGGTCGCGGGTGATCTGCCAGTTGCTCGCGAGGCCGGCCGAGTGGATGCCCGACTCCGCCGGCGCCGCCGACAACACCACGCGGACGCGGTTGCTCGCGACGGCCACCGCTGCAGTCACGCTGGCCATGGGTCACCCGATCTGCGTCAGAGCGCTGCCGGTGGCGATGGCGCCGATCGGCGTCGGCGGCGGCGTCGTCGGGTACTGCGCAGCGGTGGCAAGCCCCAGCAGCCATGCGAGCCAGTCCGCGCTTAGCGTCACCGTGTCGCCCATCCGCGCGGCCGCCGCTCCCGGTCCGTTGAGCCACACTCCCGGCAGACTGCGCAGCTCGAGCACGCCCTGCAACGACTCGATCAGCACGTTCGTCGGCGCCGTCGGCAGAGGCGCCGGGCTAACCACCGTGTTGAGCCTCGCGATGATCCAGCTCTCGCCGAGGAGCTCTCCGCGGGGCACCGCCACGAGCACCGGCTCGAGCGGCCTGAGCGGCCCTATGCCGCCTACCACCGATGTGGCGACCTGCGCGGTCAGTCTCAGCCCCGACGGCTGGCACGTCACGTCCACGTAGGTGGTGTGCGCCAGAGGGCGAATCGCAGTGGGTTCCGCCTCGACCGTCGCGAACTGGAGGCTCCGCTCTCCCCGCCGATCCCGCTCGAGCAGCGCCTGCGTCACGATGTCGCGCGCCACGCGGGTCGCCCGCTGTATCAGGCGGTGTGCCAGCTCCTCGAGGGCGCCGGATAGGCGTGGTCTACTGCGCGGTCGCATCGAGCGCTGCTGCCTGTGCCTGTTGGGCTGCTGCTGCGGGGTCGGCACGGAGGTAGTTGGCGAACTCCACCGACAGGCTGTAGCCCTCCTCGGCGTCGAACGTGTGCTCAGCGGCGACGACGCGGAACACATTCAGCAGTGGCGTGGTCAGTGCGGCCGCGGCAAACTGCGCCGCCACGTCGGGCCGGAATCCGCGGGATACGAGGAACGCCCCTAGCTCCGGAGCGCTCAGCGCCTTCACAGCCTCCGGCGCACTGGCCTGGTTGCGAGCGCCGTAGATGCCCACCTCTACCGCGTCGCCAGCCTCGAGGCCCATCAGGTCGTCGTGGTACAGGTCGCCAGGCGCCCCCCCACCGAAGCTCGCGAGGTCGCGCGTCGAGAACTCGCCTCGGACGTCGCGGTGTGCACGCTCGTGCCAGAGCTGCTCGGCGAGCTGGAGCAGCGTCACCGGTGTGTGCTGTCCGTAGACGACGATGACATCCACCTCTTCAGTGGCCTTCTGGCCGGATGGTGCCACCCTTGCCGGCTCCGGCAATATAGGCCAGCGCGCGGTGGCCACGATCCCGAGTTCCTTGTTCCAGGCCCTCACCTCGATTGGCTTCCGGCGGGTCTCCGCCCATGGCCGCGTCAAGCGGAACGTCTCCAGGTTGTGACCCCACGCCAGGCGCCGGATGCGGACCGTCTCGCCAGTTTGCGAGATTGTACGCTGAAACGGCACCTTAGCTGGCGTCGCCACCCCCGTCGGCCAGGCGACGTCCACCACCGGCGCGGAGAATCGATCCGCCGTCAGGGTCTTCGCGGGCTGCACCACCACCCGGTCGAGCTGCACCGATGGCACCCACCCCACTGCGAGGCACAACCTCTCGATGATGCTCCAGTAGCTCTCTGCGCCATCCTCGATGGGCATGCGAGCGCCCTTGGTCTTGCCCGCGACCCGGATCCAGTGGGGCGGCACCACCGTGCCCAGCACCGGTATCGTCCCTGGGCTGTCCGTCCGCGCAACGACCGTCATGCCGCGGGCCATCGGCGCCGCCTGCACCACGTCGTGCACGACTGCGTGGAGTGGTCGGGCGAGCTCGATGTCGCCGAGCAACGAGGCGCCGATCTTGCTGTCGGTCAATAGGGCCTGCAGGCTCCGGCACTCCAGCGAAATCGTCCCGTCATGAACGTCCCAGACCCCTTCGTCCACCCACCCGATGAAGCGCAGCTTGTCCGGCGTGGTCAGCAGTGCCGCGCCAGTGCCAGCCGTCATCCCGGCATCGTACTGCGCCGGCAGCAGTCCTCCCATGTAGATGTCCACCGCCACCTGCCGCACCATGCGCGGGTCGAGCGGCAGGTAGTGCGAGTCGATGACGACCGTGGCCTCGTCGGGCTCGCGCAGCGTGTTGCTGCGCCACACCACACGGCTTGGCAGCACGCCCTCGACAAGGCTGAGCCCGTCCGGTGCCGGCAGTCCGACCGATGCAGGCCCTAGCGACGGCAGCGGAACGAGCCCGGCCAGGCCATCAGGCTCCTGGATGCGCGGGAGCATCGCCAGGTCCATCCGCGTGGGCTCCTCGAGCCTGACGCGCAGCCTCACGAGCGCTGCCGGATAGTAGGTCGCCACTCAGGCCACCGTTCGTGCTGGTATCAGCAACGTGGTCCCTGCCGGCACGGTGGAGCCAGACAGCCCGAGCCCGTTGTAGTCAGCGATCCGGCCCCACTCACGAGCCGAGCCCCACTGCTGCAGAGCGAGCATGCGGAGGTCCGTCTCCCCCTGCGCGATGATGATCGCGTCCACGTCGGGTTGAGCCACCTGCCGCCACACCGCCGCCGTCTCTCCGGCCCGCGCCGCCATGGTGCCGGTGGCTCGGCTGGTCTCGGTGATCCATGCCTGCAGTCGAGCGCGGGTGGCGAGGCCTCCTGGCACCCCGTCGATCTCGCCCTGGTTGACGACCTCGGCGTACATGTCGGCGACGTGGTCGCGGATGTCCAACGCGCCGGTGCGTATCTGGTCCGAGATGCCCGTGATGCGGTTGGCGACCTTGCTTGCGCGCTCAACGGCCGCGCTGTAGAGCTGCACAGCCTCCTTTAGTTCCTGGATCTTGCCCTGGAGAGCTGCCACACGCGATTCGATGAAGTCCACGACGTCTAGAGCGAGCTGCGCCGGGAACGCGAGCAGGTCCGCTGCCTTCTGGAGCAGGTCGAAGACGTTGACGATGCTGATGTCGAGCGGGTCCTCGATCGGGATGGTTGGGAACTTGCCCTCGCCAGCCCACTCGAATCGCCACCGCCACCGCACCTCTTTGCGCGAGATGATCTGCGGCTCGAAGTCCATGATGGAGCTGACCCGCTCCATGCCAGCCCACCGGACCGCCACCTCCTGGCCGCCGCGGATGATGTCGTAGACTTTGTCGCGCAGATCGTCGACGCTCAGCACCGGCGTCACCGCCACGCCGTACAGCCCCCACAGCGCAAAGGTGTCCTCGACGGTGAGGTCAGTCGCGCGCCAAACTCCTTCGAGCGTGGTCTCGCCCTGATCGTAGCCAAGCACTTGCTGCACGGCCTTTGGCTGGCCCTGGTAGTGGGTGGTCCGCCCGCGCCGGCGCATCGGCAGAGACAGTGGCGCGAACGGGAGGCACGGCCCCGACAGCTCAAGCACGCGCTGCAGCCCGCGGAGCTGGGTCTCCCGGATCACGAACGGCGTCCCCGCCCAGGTTTCGGCGTCCAGCGGGTCGAACGCACCATAGAGCGCCAGCGCGAGCGCGGCCGTGCGATTGGCCATGGCTGCCTCTCAGCGCCCGATGCCCACCGTGCTCGTCAGCATCGGTAGGAACGGCTGCATGATGCCGCGGCGGATCCCGAGGGCTACTCGATCGGGGTCGCCCTCGTCGAAGTTTTGCTCGATGCGAAACGTACTGCCGCGGGCGTCGATATGGGGCCGATCCGCATTCTTGAACTTCTTGTGCAGATTTTCGGCCGCCGCTTCCAACCGATCGGCGTCGGACAATCGCGCGGGGTTGAACCCGGTCTCTGGTAGGCCTTTGAATTGTCCTGCCGCGGCGAACTTTTTACGCGACTCCACCTGAGCCTCAATTTCGGCCTTTTTTGTCTTCGCGATGCGCACGAGTGTCTCTCTGGCAACCATATCCATGTCCCGTGACACGGAGCGGTCGCCGTGCTTCTGGCGCAGCTCCTTCTCCGTCGCCGTCCAGACTCGAAGCTCGTCAAAAGAGAGTGCATCCTCTCGTCGCCTTTCGCGGAACGCTTCGATTTGTCTATTCGTCGGGGTGAGCCTGATCAACTTGGCGCCCTTCTCCACCGCCGCGTCGGCGAGTGGGTCTTGTTTGTCGAGAAGGGCCGCCGCCGCTATCGCCGCAGGTATCCCGAACACAGCAAGCAAGATCGGGTTCGTGCCCACAGCGATGGCGATATTCTTGAGCGCCACCCAGACCTTTCCGCCGAGCCACACGGTGGCAATCGTGGCAATCGTGTCCTTAATCAGACCCCAGTGCTTGCCGATGTCGTCTACGACACCCTTCGCGTCCTTCAGCAGGCCGACAAACTTCCGCGCGCCGTCGACGATTTTGTCTCCGACCTCTTTGGCGATGGCATTGACTCTCTGTTCATTGGCGGCGAGCCAGGCATTCCATTCGCCAAGCTTGCGCGTGATAACATCAAAGGCTGGCCCGCCCACATTTGTTAGTATCCTCGACAGGTTGTCTTTGAACGTCGACCACTTGGCATCGAAGGTCGATTCGAATGCCACTAGGGCCTCCGGTGACACCTCCAATGCCTGGCTGATTTCCCGCAGCGCCGCTGCTCGGTCCTTGCGCGCCAACTGCGCAATCCGCTTGGCGTCATCGCGCAGCGCGAAGGTCTGGAGTTGGTTGATGGCGACGCTGCCACTCAGGATCTGGTTGATATCTCGGGCCACTGTTTCAGCCCCGCCGAAGACATTGTTGACCTTGGCGGCCACGACCACCTTCTCGGACAACTTCAGCACGTCCTCAACCGAGCCGCCTGTCTTCGCTACTACGGGGAGAAGCAGCTCGAACCCGCGCCGGAAGTCCTGGGTCGTGCCTGGAAGTTTTGCTGCCCGATCCTGCAGTGTTCGCATCAAACGGTTGCTCAAGCCGAGCCCGGTCGCGAAGTCCTCAAACGGCCCGCGACCTCCCCGGCTCGACTGCTGCAGCATCGTCGCGATGCCGATCTTCGTAGTTTCGAGCTCCTTGTTGAGCTCAATTGCCTTCTTCGCCATGTACCCGATGCCCGCCGCAGCGGGGAACATCACCATGTGGCCCACGCCGTGGAGCGCGTGCTTTACCCGCGCCAGGCGATGCTCTAGCGCACGCACGATGAGCGTGCCTTGCCGCACCGCCCGCTGAAACTGCCCCATGCGAGCGCGGAAGAAGGCGATGACTTGCACCCGGCTAATCGCCATTGGTTTTCTCCACGAAGGCCGCCAGGCAACGATACATTCCGTCGAATTCGACGAACGTCATGCGCTGGATGAGCTCCCAGCTCTGCCGCCCGGCCCGCATGGCCGCACCCCGCTGAATGTCGAGGTCTTTCTGCGCGCGGTACCGTAACTCGATGCCGTGCCGCTTGAGGTAGGTAGCGTACCGGTCGAGGATGGGCGGGGGCGCCCAGAACGCGATCACACGATGTCCGATACCCCCGCCAGGAAAAAATCCTGGTCTGCCTCGTCCACGGTGTTGCGGCTCGCCCATGCCAGCTCGACGCACTTGCGCCGCTTCGGCCCGAGACTCTCCCACACCTCGACTCGGCCGGGCCGGTTGTCGTCGACCGGGACCAAGCCGTGCTCCGACAGCTCTCCGTCGTGGATGCCGGCGCCGGCGGCGATGTCGGCGCTCACCTCAGCCAGGCCCCGCAACATTATCTCGTCCGCAAGTGCAGCCGCATTGTCCTTGTGCTGCTCATAGAGACGGCGCTCCTGCGCCATCGGCAGGTAGCGCATCAGCACCTTGCCCCCACCGTGCTTGTCGAGGAACGGGACCAGGTATGCCGGTCCATCGTGCGGCTTCGCCATGTTATGTCTCCTGGGCAGTGCTTAGGAGCGCTTTGCAGCCGAGCAGTTGGCGGAAAAGCTAAATGTGATGAACTCGTTACCGCGCACTTGGTAACTCGGGTTCTCGAACCGTACATCTTTGCCGGTCCAAGACCGGAGGTCGCCGTTAGGAAAAAAGAGCGTTGAGCTGACGTGGATTGTGTGGCCCACTTTCTCGCCTCGCGCCCGCCTCTCGACGGCGTCGAACACCGCCAACACCCCACCGATGGCGGACGAGCCCTCGGCGTGGCCCGACACCTGCAGTCGATAGCCCTCGAAGGACTCCGCATACCGGTTGGCCGTCTCCCCGATATACCGTTGCGAGTCGACCGACATCACGGTCTCGACGGTCACATCTTGGGCTAAAAAGTCGGCCACGATGTCGCCGCCCGAGATCATAGTGAAGACGGTGTCCTGGCCGCGAGCTCGCTCTGCCATGGCAGTACCTCAGTGTGTCTGGCGCCTCAGAGATCAGCCGGCTGCCGCGGCCGCGGCTGTGACCTTGACCGTCTTCCCCGCCAAAAGTTGGTACACGATGGTGTTCATGTGCGGCAGCGTCTGCACGGCGATCTTGACGATGTGCAGGCCCGCCGCCAGCGTGACCGGCGTGTTGCCCGACTCGTCGTCGATGCTGTAGCCGGCGATGCGCTGCAGCTCCGGGTTGCCCGCGGGGTTCAGCGTGTCGAAGAAGCCCTCGAGGTCGAGCAACAGCCCTCGCTTGTTGCTGTCGCTCCTGAGCTTTTTTGCCCACCTCGCGCCGATGTCGTGTAGCGAGGAGGTGAGGAACAGCGCCATCCTCACCTCATTGAGCTCATTCCAGGCCGTCTCAACGAGCTCGGTCGTCGGGTCGTTTAGAAACTCCGCCGCCCCCTGCGAGATCTGCAGCGGAGCGATCCCGGCCTCGAGCCACGCCTGATACTGCGCCTGGCTAGGGGTGACATCGAGGCCGCTCTCGAGGCCCAGGACATAGATCAGCCGGGAGCGGTCGGCGCCGACGTTCTCTTCAGGCCGCATGACGCTGCAGAGGTGCGCGAGCGCCAGGTCGGCGGGCATGTCGATCTTCGTGGCCGGATCGTCGCTGAGGACGGTCCGGAACGCTGGGTAGGCGTAGCCATAGTAGCGCCCCCGAGACACGCCGACGCCCACGCCGCTCGATCCGGCCGCGGTGGCATTTGCCGTGCCGACGGGCGGCGACAGCAATGCAACGCGTCCACGTCGGCCGCTGGCGGCGCTCAGAGCGTTCGCCCGCAGAACCGTGTGCACCCCAGCCGTGTGCCGGCGTGCCAGGATGATGTCGATGTCGGCCGAGATGCCCGTGTTGGCGAGCGTTGCCGCGATGGCGGTGGCGTATGCTGCGTCGAAGTCGGGTGGGGTTAAGGGCGCCGCGTTGGTGACCGTGAAAGTGGCGTCATTGAGCGTATCGACGATGACCGTCACAGCGCCAGCGTTGCTGGCTATTGTGCTGTCGTTGAGTGGGCGCACTCGTACAGACTGCTGCAGCGAAGTCCCTGACGAGCCCGCGGGGAAGGACAGGTCCTCGAGCGTCAGATACACCGCTCCGCTAGACCCTCGCCGCACTCGCGTACCGGCCGGCACGCTGGTGGCCGCGGCCGCGCCGGAGCCGCCCGTTACCTCGGCGGTCGAGACGTTGAGCTTCGTCGCCCCTTCGACGGTCGAGCTGCCGGCGTCCACCTGGATTGACCCGCCGTCCCCCTCCGTATCTGTGCTGAGTGCGCCGGTAGCGCCGTCCACCGTGACGCCGGCGATGTCCGCCTCGACGACCGCCTTGAACTCCGCTGCCGTGACCGCGCGAATGTTCACTGTGTCGCCGCTGCCCGATGTCGTGCCGACAGCGTGGCCGAGTTCGGCAAGCGCGGTCCCGCCGATAATCTCGACAGACGAGCCGGTGCCATAGGTGTCGCTGGCGATGACCAGCTCGCCACCGTTGCCGTAGGCGTACCCGCCTTCGAGCTGCGCATTGACCTCGCTTACTACAGCCGCCAGGTCACCTGGCGCCTCGAACGTGATCGTCTGGGTCGGGCCCCCATCGATTGCGACTTGTAGGGTATCGCCGGCAAGGTCGACGATGGCAAGTCCGGCACCCTGCCGCGCAGCCCGCGCTGCGTCGAACGTCGCCACGTCCACAAGCCCGCCGTCGACCGACAGCCCTAGCGTATCGCCCGAGTCGAAGCGCCAGGGTGCGCCGTTGCCGGGCGTGACGGTGGCTTTGCCGGGGTTGGGCCGGGTGAAGGTGACCTGCCCCGCGCTGAGCTGTGGAGTGACGAGCGCCAACTTCGTGAACTCGAGCCCGGGCAACGCTAGGGCTTTGGCGATGTTGCCCTCCCAGCCATCGGCCGCGGAGCCGATGTAGTCCGACAACCCGCCGTAGTCGCTGCTGATCTGGTCGTCGCTCGTGATCTGCCGCGGTGTGTTGACGAGCGTTTTGTTGGGGTCGCCGAACTGGTCATTGCCGACCTCACCCACCACACAAACACACCCATACCCAGCCCCGAGGAACGCAGACTGCGGCGTCTGCCGGATGACTACTGTACCCGGCACCGCGGCGAGGGCCGCCAGCGCCTGCTCGGCGTCGTAAGAACGGGCGAAGCTCATCGGCCACTCCTATGGGATCTCGGTGGTCCCCTCCACCGGGTCAATCGCGATCTCGTCGCCGCCGTCGATGGACAGGTCTAGCTGCGGTACCAGGTCGGCTGCCGGCACAATCCGCACGACGTCGATGGCTACGCCGCAGACGATGACCGTCCGCCAGACGGCGTGTTGCGCGGTCTCCTGAAAGCGGACCGGCCTGACCTCGCGTCGGCGGACCGTGACCTTCCGGTTATGGTAACCGATGGCTGTCAGCACGAGCCGAGGGACCTGAGAGCCTGCCGGCACGAGAGCATGCTCGATGCCCGCAAGCAGCTCGTCCTCCTGCTCCGGATCGTTCGCGTAGAGCGCAATGGTCGCCTCGCCGCCGAACTCCCCCGTCTTTTCAAGATAAGTGCCATCCCCTTCGTCGGGGGCGCGCGTGCCCCTCACCTCGACGGGCGCCTGGTCGGTGTAGCCGCCATCGACCAGGATGGCCGCCGAGGGATACTGCACGACATCGCCAGACTGCGGCCCGCGCGCCCTAACCGCGGCGAGCTGGTAGGCAGCGCCGCCATTTATGGGTGTGAAAGAAAGCCCCTCCAGCCAGGCGCCGAGGGTGTCGCGGATGGCGTTTTGCGCTGAGAGTGCCATCAGTGGTGCCCTCCACCCCCACCGCCACCACCGCGACGGACCGCCCGTGCGAGCTCATGATCCAGTGCGTGGCGGACGGCTTGCCACATCTTTGGCTCCGTCCGGCCCAACACATCTCTTGGTGTCGTCCCCCGTTTGCGAATCGCCTTTTGCGCTCTTGCCGCCAGTGACTTCGCCGCCCGGTCCTTGGTTTGGCCCCGCAAAGCGCCGCCCCGGAGCTTCCGGCGAGCCCACTGTAGCAGGGCATCGAAAGGGACAAAATGTGGTCGCGACCCGTACTCGATGACCGGCGCATACATCACCGGGTTTAACAGGTCGGCACCGTCCGGGACGTTCTCCACCGTCCACGCACGGCGATAGTGGCCCGTATCCACAGGCGGGTACGGCTGAGTCTCGTCAATGACCTTCTGCACCTCGACGCGCGATCTCTGTGCAGCTCGGCGCAACGCCCGCACTCCAGCGCCCTCGATGAGCCACGCGGTCAGCCGGAACTCCCCGGGGAGCTGGCCCAAGGTGATGGTGGGCACGGCCTATCCCTCCAGCGCCGCAAGGGTCACGTCCTGGCTGATCAGCTCGGCGCCGATGCGGACGTCAGACACGGCGACTACGCGCCAACGCACCCCTTCGATGGTCACGACATCGGCAACGCCGAGGATGATCTCGGCCGGGTCGACCGAGCCGCTGAGTAGGGTGCCGGCCTGGCTGTACGCGCCGCCATCGGCGTCCATGATCTCGTGCGGCTGGCTGTTTCGCTCGAACGTGAACGTCAGGCTGTCCCGCTCGCGGACCGCGTTACCGGCGTCGTCGTGGTCGCCGTCGACATCGACGAGGAACGCCATGTGGGCGTCAATAACGTCCTTCCAGGCGCTCATCCTACACCGGCACGATGCGCGGGCCCTGGAACGGATTGGCTGTGTTAGGGTTGTTCAGCTCGTTGTAGCGCGACACCCAGAGCTCCCGCTCGGCGCGGAGCTGGTCGAGCTGGCCCGTGTAGTTAAAGCTCTTCTTGCCCACTGAGAACGAGGTGGAGAGCTTCGTCAAGCGTGCGATCTCCGCGTCCAACTCGATGACGCGCGTCTTGCATTCGTCAAGCGTGTAGTCTGGGAACACACGAGCCTCCGTGATGGTCGCCCCGCCGGCCGCTGCGAGGAGGGCTCAGCGACCGGTGGGCGTCCACGAACGTCGGGGTTGCCAGCGACTACGCGACTGTCACCCGCTGAACACGGTTCTGGTCAGGGAAGACGGGCAGGCCGTTGTCGTACGCGAGCACCCAGATCTGCTGGGAGTCGCCCTGCTCCTGCCACGACCGCGACGACGGCCCGGACTGGAAGCCGTTCTCCATGTTCTGGAGCACGCCCCACTCCGCGAACCCCATGCCAACGCCCGTGTCCCCGAGCGCTGCGAACGTGAGCTGGTTGACGGGCCAGCGATCCACGAGGTTGCCAGAGTCGTTCACGTACTGCCCGCGGACTGGCCGCCATTCGACGTCCATGCCGCTGATGCGGAACGGCTCGGTCTTGCCCTGCAGCATCGCCTCGGACAAGCCAGGAGATGCCTTCACCAGGCCCATGAACTGGGTGTTCCCGAAGAAATACTCACGCCACATCTTCGGATTGAAGAAGATGGTGTCGGGCGCGTACCCCGCGGAGTCCGCGAACTCGTCGATCCAGCCCGCGACGTCCTTGACGATGGTCGCGCTGGCATCGTCCCACAGCGGGTTCGGCTGCGTCAGAGTCGGGAAGCCGTAGCTGATGTTGAACTGTACCTGGTCGCCCGTGTAGGCGATTGAGCCGTTGACGAGCGCCTGCGTGCAGAGCCAGTTCTCGCGCTCGAACTGCCGCGCCCGCAGCTTCTGCAGCAGCCGAGTGACCGCACGCTCGGCCTGCTCCGGGTTGCCCGTGGTGCCTGGCGCCCCGGTCGCACCAGGAGCGCGCAGCAGCGAGATCTCGCTGTTCGTGAGCTGCGCCTTCTCCTTGATATGGGTGGGCGTGGCACGCCCTTGCTTGATTCCGTCGCGGGCGATGATGCCGGCCTCGCCCTCGAGCGAGACGAGCTTGGCCATGCCGCGGGCGCCTAAGATGATGTCCCACTTTAGCTCGTCGGTGTCGTAGCCGACGCGGGGGAACAGCGGCAGCATCGGGTAGACGCGATGCGAGTATGGGAATTGCTGGGCCAACCCGGTGAGCAGGCTGTCCTCGAGCAGCGAAAATCCTGCTACGCTCATGTCGGTGCTCCTCTGCGGCGGACCATGGCAGGCCCGATCACGGGGTCTCAGTGCGCGTCAGCTCAGATGCGGATGTCGTCGCCCAGGTCGACGCCAGCGAGGTCGACGAGCAGGCTGCTGTCGTAGCCGGGCAGCAGCGACTGACGGTAGCGCCCCACCCATCCGATCTCCGCGCTGACATCCGCGTACACCGCCGACTGTGCGAGATCCGATGCGTGCCGGTCATAGGTCGACTGGGTCTTGTCGAGGATGCCCCTGGCAGTCTGACTGCCATCGCGAGCGCGGATGACATCGCCCGACACCACCGTGATCTGGCTGCCGACCGTGACGGTGTTCGGGTTCGCCGCCTTGGCCACCGCGCTGACGGTGGAGTTGGTGAGCAGGGTGCCGCCCGGCGCGAGGCCACCCGCGAGCGCTGCAGCGTCCACAGCGGTCGTCGTAGCCGTTCCGTCGTCGCCGTCGGCCAGCGAGGCGTAGACCAGCGACCCGGCCTCGCCGCGGTTGAGCTCGGCGATGACCTGCACCACCGTCGAGCTGATGGAGCCGTCACCGCCTGTGGCGAGGCTGATCTGGATGGTGGCCACGCCGTTTGCCGCGCGCGTCACAGTCTGGCCGAGAGCAGCGTCATTCGCGCCGGGGTCTGCGAGCGCCACCGTGTGCGCCAGCCCGTCGCGACTGCGCCCGACCACCTCGATCGTGTCGTCACCAGCGGATGCGACCAGGTTCACCGAGCCGACCACGCCGAGTGTGGAGATCACGTCGACGGCGTCGCCGACGTAGAAGCACGCAGCGTCGCTTACGGGCAGCGCGGCGGCCGTGGCACCCTGGCTGATGGCCTGCTTGGCACACGGGCGGTATTTGCCGGTGGCGGTGATGCGCCCCATCGGCGTGCCCGCCAGGACCTGCCCGAACCCGGTGGTACCGTTGTCCTTGGCGACTGTGACGCCCTGCAGGTAGCGGGCGCCGTAGTCGCTCGTCCGGATGGCGCGGCCGGTCTGCTCCGCCGACACGCTGTAGCTCGGTGCCTTGGGCATGGTGCTCTCTCCGTGCTGCTGCGGCGCCGCGCGCCGTCATGGTGTGCTGTGTGCGCGCCGTCTACTGCTGCTGCGCGTGTTGCGGCGGGGCTGGCGCCTGGAGGATTCCCTGACGCAGGAGGATCGCGCGCGCTCGGTCCGCGGCTGTCGGCTGGTTGCCGCCGCCCCCGCCGCCCTGGCCTCGGTTGTCGCCGGCCCCCGGCCCCCGGCCCCCGTCGTTGGCAGGCGGCTTCGCCTCACCAAAGAGGTAGGGCTTGCTCTCCCGCCAGCCCTTGATGGCTTTGTCCAGGCCGACCAGCGCGCCCTTGTCGTCGAGCGTGACTCCAGACGTGTCGAGCAGCTTGAGGCCGTCGCCGTCGCGCAGGCCGTGCTTCGTGACGAGCTGCTCGCGGATGGCGTACTCTCGGCGGGTCTCTGCGAGCTTGCCGTCTGCGGCCTCGGCGGCGGCCTTGTACTGGTCGCGCTCCGCCTTGAACTGGCTGAGCTCCTCGCCCTCGCCCTTCGATTTCGCCTCCAGGTCGGACCTGTGCTTGTCGCGGTCCTTCTCGGCCTTGCTCAGGTTCTTCTTGTGCTCGGCGGCCTCGGCCTTGGTTGTGTCGAGCAGCTCGCTCGCCTCGGTTTGCGCCGACTCCAGCTCGGTGAACAGGTCCTTGTCGTCCTTAAGCTTTGCCTTCAGCTTGTCCAGCAGGGACTTCGGCAATGGCATTGTCAGCCTCCTTGTCTAGGCTTCGCGCCATTCGGGACGGGTTGGCACTTCGACCTCTCGGTCGTTCGGTCGCGCGGGAGGGTGCGGGTACTCGCGGCCCGCGTTGTCGCGGAATAGCTCTTTCAACTCGCGCACCTGGCCGTGCGTAGGCGGGAGCGAATCGGCCGCGGTGCGCGTGTCGAACGTGGACACTAGGGTCTTCTGGTAGCCAGGGTCCGCCTCATTGGCGCGGAGCAGATCCTCGTGGTGCGCACGGTTGTATGCGTAGGCCATTTCGGTGCGCACGATGCGCTCCGCCCGGCTCTGGCGGTGGGTATGCGCCGAGTTCATCCCGGCATAGTCCTGCCCAAGCATTCCGTTCAACCCGGCTATCCGCCTCTCCAAGTCGGCCCATGGCAGTTCTTGGGCGAGTCCGGCCGCCAGCTCTTGTTGGATGCGACCGATCAGGCCTGCGCCATACGTTTGGGCGCTGGCTTTGTGCCTGCTGAGAAGCACGGCGTCATCGACGGCCAGGACCGGCTGCCAGGACGTCGCCCGGACCGTGCCCTCGAAGGTGCGGGCGAACAGCGCGATCTGCTCGGCGAGGTGGCGGTTGGCCAGCACGTAGGCATCGGCGCTGGCCTCCGCCAGCCTGCCAGCCATGTCCTGCTGCAGGGCGCCGATCCCTTCCTGCACCCGCGCCAGCGCCACCCGGTAGTGCTGCGCGCTGAATGTGTCTGCTGCCACCGTGTCGAGCCGGTCGCGGAGGTCCTTACGCGCCGTCTGCAGGATTCGGTAGAGCCGACGCCGCTGGGCCAGCTCCAGGCGATCGATCTGTTGCCTCTGCCGGCGTAGCATGCGTTCGACTTCGGCGAGGTCCTCGGGCGAGGGTGGCATGTCTACACCTCGCCGCCGTCGTCCTCCGAAGGAACGGCCTCCACGAGATCCGCCTGCTCGCTCGCGATCCGTTTCTTCTCCTGCTCGACGTCCTCGACGGACAGAAGCGCTGCGGTGCGCTCAACTGCCGTCTCGTGGCTGAGTACGCGGGATCCGACGAGCTGAGCCATGGTCAGCGCGTGCGCCTGGAGCTCCTCTCCGGCCAGCTCAAACACCGGCGGCCAGACTGCGGTTACGTCGCCCGCGCTGTAGGTTGGCAGGACGAATGATAGCTCGCCCCGGCGCCGGTCGGCCGCGCGAAGCAGCTTGGACGCCAACCGCTCAAAACTACTACCAAACTGTTCCCGGTACCCATGGATTAGCGACAGCATCGGCCGGTAGAGCATCCGCAGGGACACCCCCGACTGCGCCCCCACGCCCTCCTCGTGCCGCTGGATGACGACCTGGGCGCATTCCAGGGCACGGCTGCGCTGCTCCTGGATGTGCTTGGTTGCGGCCTCGAGCGAGCTCCCAGTGATCTCCAGGTATGTCGCGTCGCGCGAGTCGCCCTGCATTCGGCCGCCACCGAGGCTGAGCGTGTTGCCTTTGCCCGTCATGAGCAGAGCCTGGACATGGCGCATCTCCTCGTGAGGGATGCCCCTGATGACCATCAATGGATCGGTGTTGTATTCGACTGCTCCCGCCAGCCTCGACAGCGCGTAGTCGATGTCCGCCAGGATGTCGAGGATGGACTCGTACAGCCCGGAGCCATCCGAGGTATCCTCGATCTCCTCGGTGCGGAACCACTCGACCGGCACGAAGCCGTAGTTGTGCTCGACCCGCCGGACCTCCCGAAACGTCGGGATCCGCTGCATGTCTGCGCCGTCCTCGCCGATCTCTGGGCGGTCGTAGTCGACAATCGCGTTTGGCGTGTAGTCCCGACGAAAGCCGTACCAGATGCGCCGCCACGACCCGGCCCGGAGCTGCTCTTCGACAAAGAGGTACTGCACCCGTAGCGACACGAGGTCGTCCGACTCGATGCCCCACTGCGCCGCAGCGGCCGGGTCGTCGTCGCCGAACACGGGCTCGCAGTGCTTGGCCGGGTACAGGATGAGCGTCGGACGCCCAGCCTCGAAGTGGAGGGCGCAGGCAACCGAGCCCACCGAAATCCCCATGCGCGCGAGCGGGTGCGCCCGTCTGGTGGCGCGGGCTTTCTTGAGCAGCGTCCGCAGCGCTTCTGTCGCGTCCGGCGCCCCGTCCACCGTCAGCAATGGGAACCGCCCCTCACCGACGAGCAGATCGGCCGCCTCGGTGACCATGCGCCGCGCCAGAGGATAGCGCACCGAGGGACGCTTCTTCCGTGTCGGGATGGGCTGGCCAGCCAGGGCGTGCCCCAACGGGTAGGAGACGTCGTCCCACCCGTGCGCGAGGTTGCTGTACTGGAGGCCCCAGTACCACGCCTCCAGCTCGTTCAGGTGGTAGTAGCGCTCGCTGCCGCCGGCGACCGCGTTCAAGCGCAGCCACTGCTCGATAGTGCTCGGCATGCTACGCTCCTACCGCACCATGGACAGGTGGATTACCTGGGGCACCGTCCCGCGGACCGCCTCGCTGTGGACGGCGTAGCGCAGCGCGTCGGGCGCGTGGTCATTCACCTTGGAGACTCGCTCGGTCTCGGTCCCCGTGGTGGGGTCCGTCTCGTAGTGGTAGCCCTCGAGCTCGCGAAAGAGGTGGACACAGTCAGCCGAGATGAGCATCGACGGACGCCCCATATCCCGCCGCACGTGAAGCAGCGTCGCGACGCTCTGGATGCCGGCGTTGACCTCGTTGTCGGCGGCGTAGGCCGCCACGCCGTGCGAGGCCAGCGCGTCGATGTGCCCCGGGTTGCTCGGGTCCCACCACTGCCGCGAAATGCCCTGCTTCTGCGCGGCGCGGGCCCGCTTGACCCAGCAGTCGCCCGGTGGGTCAACGTAGCTCGGAAGCCGCTTGGCGTAGTCCTCGGCGTACACCCACCAGGTGCCGTCGCCGTCCACCCCGGCCTGGACCAGCACACCCGGATTGGAGAAGCCGTAATCCCCGCCCCCAACGCGGCGCCGTAGTCGGTGGACCGGCACCTCCGAGGGCCGCACCATGTGCACGCGCCGGTCCAGGTCCTCGTACACCTGCCCGCTGAACGCGTCGAAACTCGCCAGATAGTTGCGGGCGAAGTATTTCGGTGGCAGCGTCCGCCGCGCCTCCTCGACCTCGGCTGCGAGCTGGGGACAACGGACGTTGGCCGCCGAGGTGAAGTGGAAGTTGGCGTATCCGGGCTCACCAGCATCGCCCTTGGCCCATATCTGCTCCCAAAACCAGTTCCGCCCGAGCGGCGTCGTGCTGAATAGGGCCCACCCCTGTTTGTCCGAAATGGCCGGCCGCATGTTGTCCAGCCAGGCGATCGCCTTGACGCGTGCCGCCTCGTCGATCCAGATGCCGTTGAGCCCGACGCCGACGAGCCGGTCCGGCCGGTCCGCTGACCTGAACTCTATTAGGACGCCACCTACAAGCCAGATGCGGTCGCTGTTCCAGTCGAGGATTAGCTCCGGGTGCGGAGCCAGGATCTCGACGAGCTCCCGCTGCTGGATGAGCCCTAGCGCGTAGGTGGGTGCGACTGCCCAGTAGTGAAGCAGGGGCTTTGGCGCCGGGTGCCAACGCTTTGGCTGTGCCCATGAGCGTCCGGCCGCTACCGCCGCGGCGAAGTCCTCCCAGATCCGCCGGACGAACTCCCGGGCGGCGCCATACGTCTTGCCGCCGCGGCGGCCGGCGCACAGGCTCTTGAACCGCGCCTGGCTCCGGTGGAACCGGTACTGCTGCTCGTGCGGGTCGTAGTCGCGCCAGAGCTCGACCCGGAAGAGCCGGCCCTGGTCGTGCTCGTCGTGCCGTCGATCGGAAAGCGAGCGCTGGGCGAACCAGCGCTCCCACGCGCGCTGACGGGCCGAGATGGTGGCCTTCGCCAGCTCTGCCGGAGGCGACAGTGCGAACGCGGTCCGAGCCGTGTTCATTAGCTACTCGGCGGCAGTCTTGGCAGCGCGCTCGCTCGGCTCCTGGATCTCGTTGACCACCGTGATGGTCGTAGTGGTCGATGCCGCGGCGTCGCCGGCCTTGCAGTCGGCCTCCTGCTTAAGCAGGCCGTTCAACTCCTTCGCCTTGGCCCGCCGCTCCGCGTACATCAGCGAGACCGCCTGCACGGCGACGAACTCGTTCGCGGAGTCCAGGAGTTGACGGTGTCGCTTCAGGCCCGGTTCGAGGAGCTCATCCTCCAGGCGCGCGAGGTAGTGCGCCCGGAAGTGCTCGTGCAGCAGGTGCCATCCGTCGCAACGCAACGGATAGTGCATGACGGTGTTTTCGGAGCTGCCGAGCTCAGCGGCGATCCCGCTCCACTCATGGCCTTCCGCGCGTAGTTTGGCCGCTATGACGTGGCGGACGTTCCACTGCCGGCCCCCAGGGTGACATGGCAGTTTCTGCCACTCGTCGGCCGTGACGTGCTGCGTTTTGACCGCCACATCGCCGGCCTCCGGTCTCAGATCACAACTCGCGTGAGCATAGCTACTGTAGCACAGCTACTACCGGCCATGTGCGGCCAATCTGTCCGCCTGCCACTTTTTGCCATGCTGCGGGCACCAGACGCAGGTGCACATGCCCGCCGCGTGTGCCCGCGTCATCGTGTCCCGGAGGCCTTCGAGCAGCTCGCTCGTGGTGGTCCACATGTTCTGTAGCTTCCGCGCCGGGATCTCGCGCCGGCGCAGCATCCGCCGCACCGTGCGCTGGCTGTACGCGCCGATGCCGTGCGACTGGACGGCAGCGGTGATCGCAGCGATGCCGCGGTAGATGATGGCGCGGGCGTCACAGGCCCAGACGACTCCTTCGTCCTCGTCGAACTCGCTCCGGTCGCCATCCACCTCACGCAGCACGCTCAGCACGCCGCGGGGGAGCTCCTCCGCCGTTGTCATCGCAGCAACCCCTTCCGCCGCAGACTATCGCGGAAGTCCCGCACCGCGACCAGCAGCAGCGCCCTCGCTTCACTCCACTCGCAGGCCGCGTCGAACAGCTCGCGGACCTTGCCCGCCGCGCCCTCGATGTCGTGCCCGTCACGCAGGCACGCCAAAAACACCACCCACTTTTGCCACTCCACGCTCGTCGAGCTCGGCTCGCCCCGTGGCTCGGGCAAGCACGCGTGCACGTCAGCGAGCAGGCACAACGAGCCCTCGACCACCGAGCCCCGGCCGCCGTCGACGAAGGTGCCGAGCTCGAGGATCTCGGTGGCGGCGCCCAGGCTGGTCTTGGCCGCACTGTGTCGCCGTTGCGCGGTGAAGTACCAGGTGGCCGCATGCCCCACAGAGCGAAACGCCGGCTGCCGGGCCCGCGCCGCATCGGTCCCGAGCCGTGCAAGCGTGAGCGCGGCGGCATCAGCCCGGACCCGCGGCGGGACGAGGTGGCTCACTCAGCCTCCGGGGCGCCGGTGTCCCGCTCTGGAGTAGCGCCGATGCCGCGTGCCGCCTCGCGATCACAGTCGCTGCCGTCGTCGCAGTCCCCGCAGCAGTTACGCATACGCAAGAACTCCGCCTGGTCGATGCTGAAGTCGCCGAGCAGCTCGCGCATCTCGCGCATGAACTCGTCCGGCGACAGCTTGCGGTTCTTCACCGGTGCCCCCGGTTCGCAGGGCGACGGCTTGCGCTCCGGTTCGCGCGTCATCCGTGCCTCCAGTCCGGCCCGTCGATGAAGACCGGCGGCCCGCAGAGCCCGACGATCCGGCTCGCCAGCGTGGCTCCGCGGCATGTGTCCGCCGCCAGGTGTTCTCGGTCAATGTTGGTCACCACGATGGTCCGCAGCCTCGGATCCATCCGGTCGTCCACGAGCTGGTCCAGCGCGTCCTGCTGGACCTCGGTTATCCGCCGAGTGCGGCCGAACTCGTCAAGACACAGCAGCGACACCGATCTTGCCGCTGCGATGAGCTGGTCGCACCACCCACCGTCGCCCCGCGCCGCCCCCGTGGCAGCCTGCAAGAACTCCCGCTCGCGGATGCAGAGCGACGGGATGCCGCGGTCCCATGCGGCCATGACGGCGCGGTCGGCCAGCCAGCTCTTGCCGCGGCCGGTCTCGCCCCACAGATAGACGCCCGGCCTGCGCCCAGCGACGAGATTCGCCAGCGCAGCGATCGCGTCCGCCTGCCCGTCCTCCTTGTCGCGCCGCTCTTCGGCGTGGCGGTTGAGCTCCACCATCCTCGCCCTGACCACGGCCTCGTGGGGACTCCACAGGTGGCCCGGGTGCCTCCCCCGCCTGCGCTCGCGTTCGCACTGAGGGCAGGGCTCCGGATACTCATATCCCTCCGGTTTCCGCAGGAGTCGGCACACGTTTCCGTGCGCCGGACACGCCCACGTTTTGTTTGCGTCGATCTCGCTCTCGGGCGAACGCTGCCTCGTCGTAGTGCTTGTTGGCAGCGACGCCAATATGTCCGCCAGACTTCGCGTCTCCGGCTTGCGCGCCCACATGCTTGTCCCGTTCACGTTGCCGTGCCTCCTGCTCGAGTTGCTTCCTCAGCGCAAGGTCGCAGGCCTGGTGATAGCTCGCCACCGCATCCAGCACCGGGCCGTAGCGCTTCTTCGCCCTCGGTCCTGACCAGTGCGCGACCCACTCGGCGATGGCGGTCTCGTGGTCGAGCTGCGGGAAGGCCCGAACCGTGCGTTCCCATGCCTCCCGGGCCACCGACCCCATCTCGCACGGGTGCCCCCCGCGTTGGAGCAGCTCCGCCCCGGCGAGGAAGCTGGGCCACAGGCAGTCCAGCGCAGGGTCACCCCGGGGTTGCCCCGGGGTAGAGCCCGGGGTAGAGCCCGGGGTAGCCCCGGGGTTGCCCCGGCCGGCAGACACCGGAGCCGCGGCGAGCTTGGGCTCGGGCTCGGGCTCGGGCAATGACGGCTCCGACGAGCGAGACGCAGAACCGGCATAACCGTCGGCAGTCGGCGGCGGCGGCCCGGCCTCGCGCGTGCGCGCGTAGCTAGATCCCTGCGCCGCCTCCGCCCCTGTCTGGTCGCGGTCAAGGTCGAGGTCGAGGTCAAGGTCGAGGTCGAGGTCCGCGCGTCGCGCGCGTGAGGAGTTCTCCGGAGTACTCTGGACCTGCTCCGGAGTGCTCTGGACCTGCTCCGGAGTACTCTGGACCTGCTCCGGAGTACTCTGGACCTGCTCCGGAGTGCTCTGGACCTGCTCCGGAGTGCTCTGGACCTGCTCCGGAGTACTCTGGACCTGCTCCGGAGTGCTCTGGACCTGCTCCGGAGTACTCGTCTCCTGCGCGAGCGTCGGGTGACAGGGGGGCAGCGGGAGCGTTGGGCGGCCGCGCTTGGTGCGCAGATACGAGCCGTCGTGCATGCTGTCGTGGTCGGGGAACCACGCCCACGGTGCTCCACCGGCCTCATACAACACGATGAGCCCCGCCCCCGCAGCCTCACTCAGACACGCCCCTATCTCCTCCTCCGAATAGTCTCGGAGGCACATCCCCTGGATCTCCCAGGGGTCCGCCGTGACGCAGCCCCATCGATCCACCTGGTCCCGCAGGCACTTGATGGCAAGCCGGGCATCCCGGCTGAGCTTGGCGAACTTGCGGGTGGAGGACTCCCGAGCGGGAGCTACGGTGTAGGTGATCTCCGCCACGTCACCCCTCCACGAGCAGCCCGAGTGACGCGGCGAGCGCCTCGGGGTTGGCGGCGGCGAGCAGGTCTTGCTCTCCGAGCTGACGGATGCGCACGACCACGCGGGGGCAGCCAGTCTTCTCGGCGTAGACCTTGATGGTCTCGCCGGCGACGACCTGAGCGTCGTCCCGGAAGCAAGCAGAAAGCCCGTCGAGCACCGCCTTCTCCAGGTTGTCGCGGTCCGGACGCTTCGGGGCCCAGGTGATGCCCTCCGGGTCCCGCTTGCGGAGGAGCCCTTGCGGGCGCTGGAGCACCGCGAGGATGTCGACGCGGAGCGGGCCCTCCAAGATGCGGCCTTCCAGGCGCGCAGCGGCCATGTCGGCGATGGTCGCCTCGAAGGCGCGGGTGGTCGCCGGGGTGTACATCTGAGCGATGGTCCGCGCCCCAAGCTGCAGCACTCGCGCCTTGGGCCTGCCCTTGGCCGCGGGCGCGATGGGCAGGCGGAGCGTGACGTCGGCGAGCTCGCGCATCGTACCCTCCCCGTCAGTTGAGCGATGGTTGCTCGGTGTCGGCGGTGTCGGCGGTGTCGGCGGTGTCGGCAACGCGGCCGTCGCCGTTGCGCGCTGCGGCGGGTAAATCACCCGCTGGGGCAGGGCCTCCGGTGCGTTCAGTGTGTTTAACGATCGCGCCATCAACGTCGAGCTGCTCGCCCTCCGCGCGGCCGCGACCCAGGGCCCAGAACTTCACGTCGACGACCTCGCCGAGAGCCCGCAAGAGGGCCCATACCTGATGGCGACAATCGCCGATCAACGGTGCGCCCACCGTGAAGGTGAGCCACACCAGCGCCGACTGCGCACCCAAACCGGGGAGGAGATCCTCGAGCTTCTTGCGGCGGCTTCGCGCGGCGGCCGGCAGTTCGATGTCCACCTGAGGCTTGTCCAGCGACCGCTCCCGCAGCTTCAGCGGGTGGAGGCCGCACGGATCGACGTCAAGGTCGTACCAGCCGAGGTTAGTCCGTAGCGACGCCTTTTCGTACCGCTCGGCGAACTCGTTGGTGTCGATGCCGAGGCGGAAAGACTCCTGCCAGTGGAGGAGCACGCGCAGTGTCAGGTCCGCTAGTACGTCGGACCCCTGCCGCTTGAACGTCAGCTTTGTTAGCTCACAGCGTCTTGTCTGTTCGTGGAACATCGGGCTCTCCCTTGCGCCGCGGCGCGTCCTGTCTACCGTGTCTTTCGTGCATCAAGGGTGCCCGGCAGCCCTGTAGCACCAGCGGCAGGCCGCTGCGAAAAGGGGCCCGGGCACCCACTATGTCCCGGTTCCGCGCCGTCGCCGGCGTCGCGGCGTGCCCCCTCGCCGTCCCCGTGTCCCTGGGGTGGGCTCACAGTTTCGCCCGTGAGCGGCTCCCGCGGTTCCGCCGCCGCAGGTCGGCCGGGTTAGGGCTCAGAACCGTGGATCGCCACATCGGCGGCTTTCGGCGGCCCGTCATTGCCCACCCCCGCAGGGGATCTGGTGGCCGGCCTCTCAGCCGGCCCGGCGTCATGCACACGTCACGGCGGCGGGGGCGCTCCCGCGACACCGTGGTCTGGGCTCCCCTCTCAGAGAGCGTGGGGCCTTCGCCTGCCCTCGGCCCGCGGCCTGCCCGCGGCGCTCAACGGCGCAACCTCCACGCGGCGCTCAACGGCGCAACCTCCAGATGCGGTCGCGCCGTCATGTAGACGGTGGCCGGCCTCTCAGCCGGCCCGGCGCTCTTGCACACGTCGCGGTGGGGGGCGCTCCCGTGACACCGCTAGGCCCTCGCATTACCCGCGAAGGGTTCGGGGCCGCGTCTGGGGCCGGCGTCCCACCGGCCGGGGTCTGGATGTCGGGCGACCTGCCCGGCGCCTGCAGTCGATGCCCGTCCGGCGCTCGACGGGTGAGGCGGGCCACATGCAGGCGCGGCCCTGGCGACGGCGTGCTCGACTGCCTCACACGTTTCCCGTCGCCCCATGCGACTCGTCCCGCGACCTTGGCCCCCGCGGGAGTGGGACCCCGGACGGCGGACCGCCCGGGCGTGCAACTCATGCGCTCGACGCGGCCCGCAGCCGCTCCTCGAGGACCGCGAGCCGGCCGCGGCAGCAGTCCACGTGCTCGGCCATTAGGCGGATCAGCGTGCGCAGCTCGTCCGGCGTCACCACGCCGTCGGCCTCCGCGTCCACCGCGGCCCGCACCAGCACGCCGGCGCGCTCGAGCACCGCGGTGGCCGTCTGCGAGACCGTCCGCGACAGCGCGTCGGCGTCCAGCCGGACTGGCCCCGTCAGGGTGGCGCCGGCCTCCTCGGCGATCGCCTGGGCGAGCCCGCGGCCGATCGAGCGCACCTCCTCGCTCCACTCCACCCCTTGCAGATGGCGCGCAACCGCGCCCGCCGTGTCGAGGTAAAGGGGGAGGTCGCCGGAGCACCAGCGACTGACCGTCGACCGGTCGCAGCCGAACAGGTCGGCGATGTCCTGATAGCCCACGGCAGCGGCAGCCCGCGAGAACGCGACGCGGGCTGCTCTGGGGGTCCTGTGCGAGTTCCTCACCGCGGCACCCTCGCCTTTGCGTGCGCCAGCCCGGCGGCGCCGGCATGCTGTGACGCATCAATAGATATGGAGGGGCTCCCGAGCATGCGGGCGCGACGGAGCACCACCACCGCAACCTCGAGGACCGCCACTGCACCCCATGCCACTGTCGAGCTCACGAGGGCTCGCATCGCCGCACCTCCTACGCCGCTTGCGCGGTGGCCTTCGCCTGCGCGTCGGCCGGCCGCAGCACATCCCACACCCGCGCCACGCCCTAAGCCGCCGCAGCGTCGGCACCGCCGCTGGCGTCCATCTCCCGGGCGTCGCTCTCGCAGCCCGAGCAGTAGTTCGTCACGCCACCGCGCACCAAGGTGCTCGGGTGGCCGCAGGGGTTGGTGCCCGGGGCGGCGGGGTTGTCGGCGGCGTCGTCCTCGAGCTGCTCGTCGTCCTCGAGCTCGGGCATAGGATCGCGAGGGGTCATGCGGGCGCCGGGCGAGACGCCGGTGGGGTAGAGGAGCTCCTCTACCGTTACCTCGCCGTTCGTCGCCCTACTGATGCGGTTGGCGGCGGCTGCCGAGGGCACCTCGCCTTGGCAGTAGCGCCAGGCGGATGTCTTCGTCATCGCCAGCAGCTTCGCGAGCCTCTCGTAGGTCAACCGGTGCTGTCTCTTGTACGCAGCAAGCTTCATGCAGACATTGTTCCGCAACGCGGAACGTTAGTCAAGCCAGAACCATGAGGTAAAGGTGCCGCGCCGCGCTATCGAGCAATGCTCCGGCATGTGCGACACTCTGTTGATGCGGCTACGCCTGGCAGAGGCAAGGAAACGACGAGGGTTGACGCAGGAACAACTTGCTGAACGAGCCGGTATGCACCGATCAACCATCGCGCGAATGGAGATCTCGAACATCGGATGGACGCACCAGACCATCGACGTGCTCGCGGATGCGCTCCAATGCCCAACGTACGAATTGTTCGGCTACCACCATCCGCCAGAGGCGACGCTTGATGCTGAAACGTTGGAGGCCATCACGATCCTCGAAGGGCTCAACCCGGATGCTCGTCGCGAGGCATTGGACCACATCAAGGTCGTGCAACGTCGACACAACAAAACGGGAGGTTGAACGTGTCGAAGATGCAAGGTTATGTCATAATTGCTCTTTTGCTGGCCGCTGTGACTTGGGAGCTATTAAAAACGTTGGTCATTCACGCGTGGCTGGAAACGGGTCCAGACGCATCTGGATGGTCGTACTCTGTCGTCGCGATTGAGGACTTCGACCTCAACAATGACCTGACGGAGCTGGGCGAAAAGGGATGGGACATGGTGTCTTGTCGACGTGCTATGGCTGGGTCTGGAATTTCGGTGGACGAACTTCTCAAAAGCAAAGGTTGGGATATCAACCCTCCGGAAAACCCTGACTATGTCACGTTGGCCATCAAGAATTCCGACGCGCGGCGTGGCTTGTACGAATGCATCTTTAAGATGCCTGCTCATGCGAACGCCTTCGATAGCATAGGATTGATCCCATGAACTACGTCCTGACCATCATCGGCGCCATCACTCTTGGGTGGGCAGGGGTGAGCGCCCTATACACCTATGCCATGTTCAAGGTCGCAATCATCCCATGGCTCCAAGTCGTGGTTGCCATCATCTGCTTTATTGGAGCGGACCTCATCGGTCGGGCAAAGCGGAATGCGTCTCGTGAGGCGATCGCCACATCAGGCGCATTGATAGCACCCCGGCGAGGTGCGGCGGACCGTCTTCAGGAGCTCGACGAAATTCGAGCCTCCGGCCTCATCACGGACGCCGAGTGGCGCGCGCGGCGGGAGGCGGTGCTGGGGGAGATATGACGTCACAAGGAGGAGGCCGAAGTTGGTGCCGCGTGCTCGCGGCGTCCCGCGCGCGTGAATGTCAACATGGCCAATCAACAACTAGCAATGGGACTAGGAAATGCACCCGAAGATGTGGACCCGATCGCGCCTTCTCGTGCTGGGGACGACCTACCCGCGGTACTCAAGAAAGTACCGAGAAGTCGCGTGTACCGGAGCGCTTCGCGAGGACACCAAGGAAATTGTGCGGTTGCACCCGGTTCCAAAGCGGTATCTCGACGAAGGCAAGCGGTTTAAGGCGTGGCAGTGGATCACGGTTGACGCAGCGCCGCATTCTGAGGATCCACGCAGCGAGAGCATCCGGATCCATCCCGACTCGATCGAGCTCGGCCCGGTAATTAAGGATCCCGAAGAACGGCGAAATTATGTTGAGCGTTCACCAGGCATTGCTGACTCCATCGAGTCCATGACAGCCGAACGTCCTAAAGGAAAGCTTCCAAAACGCTCCCTCGCAATCGTCAGGCCGAAGGCGATCAACCTCGATAAGATCTACCTCAAGCGCAGGCCCGAGTCCGAGCGCGCCGAATGGGAAGCGATCGAACGCGAACTGTTGGCTCAGGGTGCCATGTTTGGCCAAATGAAGCCTATTGCCTTTCCGGAGATGGGCTTTCACGTTCCATGGCGTTGCGATGACAACAGATGCAATGGACACGACATGCGCCTCAACAACTGGGGCCTCAACGAGCTCTACCGGAAGCTGAAGTTCGCCAGGGACGCGAACTTGAATGGCAAGGTCATTGACTTGATGCGTCGCGAGCTCGACACGGCCCGATACGACATCTTCTTCTTCGTGGGAACATCACGCACCCACCTCACGAACTTCATGCTATTGGACTCGCTCAAGGTGCCTAAGGTCGGCCAGATGACGATGTTCGGGTTATAGGTCGACGACGGTCAAAGGGCCAGCGATGCGCTCGATGGCGTCAAGGAGCACGCTGCGATGGCACCGATCACGGCGAGCCTCGTAGCAAAAAACCGCTGCGCGCCGACCACGTAGAAGCCCGGACATTTCCTCGACAACATCAGGAGATGCGCGGATATGGCGCTCGTAATCCCTCATGCAATCGTCGAACGACTTCACCTCACCCGGCTTTGGCCGATACGGGTTCCCGGCAGCCTTGCAATGCACGTAGCCAATGCCCGAGGCATCGAGCTCTTTGCGGAGTCGCTCTCGTCGAAACTCCGGGCGCATGCTCCATGGCCGTTCGCGCACGTCGAGCAGAACTTCGACCCCGGCGGCAACCAATGTGGCACAAAGTTGGTGAAGGCTCCGCTTCTCGTAACCTACATTGAAGATGACCAGATCACCCGCGGCCTTCTGGCTCCACGTGTTGAGTTGAATTGGAACGGTCACTGGCATTTTCCTCCTGCCTCGGTCGGGCTTGTATCATCGGCGGGCTTCGGGGACAAGCGGGCAACACCGGCCAGTGCTTCCTTAATACCTACGCAACCTGCTATCGCCCGCTAGACGCCAGTCATCCTCAGCCCTCGTCAACGGAACGCCCTCCGCACCTCGACGACGACGCCGACGAGCTCGACGGCGGGGTCCGTGCTCAGGAGCGGGGCAAAGCCTTCCGCGCAGGGGAGGTACTGCCAGGTGCCGCCGGGGAGGGCGCGGCCCTCTACTACTAGGATCTGTCGCGTGCCTGTATGGGGCATGCGGCGGCTGACGACTACCAGCACACCATCGGCGAGGCGGTCTGCATCGGCATCGGGCGAGAAGAGGACAACATCGCCGACGCCAACCTTCACGGTCCGTTCATCGACCGACCCCAGGTACACCCTCGGCCCAGATCGCACTTCAAATACATCCTGATCGCCACGTCGTTCCACGAAGGTCCCCGGGCGCCCTGCTGTCTGATAGGCCTTTCGACAGCCCATAAGATCCTCCAGCCATGTTCCGCCCTGCGAAACATTTCTGTTGACAGGATGTTTCGTGTTGCGGAACAATAGGGGCGTTGAACGGTTGCTCCCTGACAACCAGCCCCCCACGCACCCCCCGCAGCGGGCCCAGGCCGGCGCGGGGCGCCCCGGGCGATCCCATGCAGGGAGCACACGGCCCGGCTCAGCGCCCCGTGCCCGGCCCCGCGAGTGGCGGAGCGTGGACCCCAGTACCGCTCGCTACGGCGCGCGGGAGATACGGCGCGGCAGGGCGTGCAGTTGCGGGGCAGCGGGCAGGTGGGAGCGTAGGTGATGTGCAGCCGCTGCACAAGTGAGCAATGGTGAACGAACGTGCATGCGCTGGATAAGTGCCCGATCTGTGAGGCGGAAATTCTCGACAGCACAGTGACGGTAGTGGGCTACCGGTGCGGTCGAGTAGCTGTGTTGGTGGGAGGATCGTGGCTAGAAACCACGCAGTGCCGGCACGCCAGCGAGGTCGTGCGCGAGCAGCGCGCGGAAATCGATAAACTCCGCGATCTACTGGCGCGGAGCTCGCAAATAGTCTGGATCTGGTGATTGGAGGTAATCATGGAAGAGGTACACATCGAGGCCCACAAACCCCACCGCCCCACTACGTGCCCCCTGTGCGGGGCACCAGCCGACTACACCAGCGACCGGAGGGTGGCATTCGGATGCCTGGCAGCGGCCGTGCTGGTCGAGGCCCCGACCGAGTGGACCATGGTTCGCTTGTGCGCCCGTTCGGTCTCCGGCCGGCGGGTGGCCTTCGTCGGGCGGCTCGCCGATTTGCGCCGTCTGGCCCCCATCGAGGGGCCAATCATGGGCGTGATCGAGACGGCACTGCTCGCCAGCGGCCGCACCGCTCGACCGATGGAGGTGGGGGCATGAAGTACTCCATTCAGGAGGGACCGAAGTACACCCTCGTGGAAATCGACACCGAGGGGCCGATCGTGCCGGCCGACTTGGCCATGTTCGCCCTACCAAGCATCGGCACTCGCCACGGCGAGGTCCCTCCAGACAGGGGCGTGATCCTATCTGGCCGCGCGCCGATCTGGGTGTACGGAGCGCTGATAACCCGCTACTGCCTAGCTGAGTGGATCGCTACGTACGATCCACGGTTAGGAGGCGCCGTGGTCGTGGGATCGTACAACAACGCCAGACGTCTGGGCGACGTCGTGCCCACGGTCGTGCCCATGGAGGTGGCGTGATGCGATTCACCCAAGTCGAGCTCGCTGGCTTCCGCGGGCACGTCCTCACGCTGGACCTGCCGGCGGCGGGCATCATCAGCGGTTTGAACGGCACCGGGAAGACCTCGATCGCCCAGGCGATCCTGCTCGCGACGACGCAGCAGGTGCCCGGCGCGATGACCGACAACGAGGGCGTCGTGGCCACCGGCCCGTGCCTCGACTGGACCGGCACTACCGGACGGTGGGGCGTGACGGTGCACGACAGTGGAGGCGCTCAGGCCAGCTTCGAGTTTGCCGCCGACGGCGACAGCGGCCGGCGCAACGTGAAGCTCAGCGGGTGCGACGCGAGAAAAAACAGCATCGTGCGCCAGGCCCTCGTCGATCGCTACGGCGCGCCTCACGTCGGGCCGATGCTGCTCGACCTCGAGGCCATGCGGGCGATGGCGCCGGACCAGCTCGAGAAGATGATACTGCGCCTGTGCGGCGGCGTGTCCGAGTGGACTCCAAAGCGGCTGCTCAACGAGGTGGCGCTCGGCGCCCTCAGCCGGGCCAAGCAGACCTCGGTCGATGAGCTAGCGCTCGACTTGCCGGCGCTCCGGGCGCGCTTCTCCGAGCTCGGCCTCGCCGGCGGCAGCGAGGGCGACGTGCGGGACGTGCTGCTGGTGCTCGGCATCACCAGCAAGGAGCGCCAGAAGGCCGCACGCAGCGCCGTGCTCGCCACCAACCCGGTCCTCGAGGCCCCGACTCCGGACGCGCCCGACACGACTACGATTGCCGGACTGCGGCAGGAAGCCGAGGCGGCGCAGCAGGCTGCTTATCGGGCGTCCGAGACCGTCGCCGCGGTGCGCGCCGAGCTGGACCGCGGCCGTGAGGACATCCGGCGCTGGGAGCGCACCCGCGCGGAGCGGGTTCGGGCGGCCGAGGGCGCGGTCGCCGAGGCGCAGAGACGCCTGGACGATGTCAGGCGGGCCTACGCCGCTGCAACCGAGGAGGAGCGCCGGGGCAAAGAACGCCTGGAGGCCCGTCGCGCCGAAGTCGGCAACCTCGAGGCTGAGATGCAGCGGCTCGCCCAGCAGTCGGGCGGGGAAGCAGCAGCGGCGGCGGCCAGGGAGCTGGCGGCGGCCCGGCAAGAGCTCGCGCAGGCCAACGCCGAAATCGTAGCCATCGAGGCCGGGCCGGAGCCGATGGTTTCGCCGGAGAAGTTGCGGGAGCTCGAAGCGGCGCGTGCGGTACATGCCGAGTCGGGCGCCGAATATCGCGGGCTCACCGGGGAGCTGGCGGCCGCCAAAGCGGACCAGCGGGTGCAACAACAGCAGGCTGCGGCGCTAGAGTCGGGGATCTGCCCCACCTGCGGCCAGACCACGCACGGCGTGCTCGAGGATATGGAGGAGGATTTCGCGGCGGCGGCGCGCCTTGTAGCCCGGATCGAGCAGGACCTGGAGCGGACCAGGAAAGTCGGTGTGGCTGCGCGCGAAACCATTGCGCTGTGCGAGGCTGCACAGCAAGGGGCGGAGAAGGCACGGAGCATCAGGTCCGCCCAGATCGACCGCGCTCGCGCCAACGCGCATGCCGCGGGCGACCGTGTGCGACAGGCCGAGCGAAAAACCGAGCGGCTGACCCGGGGTGGCGGGGAGCAACAGGCCGCGCTCGATTCACGAGCCGAAGGCCTCCGGGCGCTCATCG
>JAUYMQ010000606.1 GCA_030698575.1 Deltaproteobacteria bacterium | reverse complement strand
CTGCAGGGTCAGCGACAGCTCGCCGATCTCGTCGAGGAAGAGGGTCCCTCCCACAGCGTTTTCGAACTTGCCGATCTGGCGGGCGCGGGCATCGGTGAACGCGCCTCGTTCGTGGCCGAACAGCTCGCTCTCGATGAGCGTTTCGGGGATTGCCGCGCAGTTGATGGCCACGAAGGGCTTGTCCTTGCGGGGCGAATTGTAGTGCACGGCCTTCGCCACCATCTCCTTGCCGGTCCCGCTCTCGCCCGTGATGAGAATGGTGGTTTTCGTAACGGCGATTTGCTCGATCGTCCGGTAAACCCGCTCCATCTCCTTGCTCTTCCCGAGGATGTTCCCGAACTGGTACCGCCGTTTCACCTCCGAGCGGAGCTCCTGATTCTCCGCCTTGAGGGCTACGGTTTCGAGCGCGCGCGCCAGCTTTTGCCGCAGCTCGTCGAGCTCGAAAGGCTTCATGATGTAATCGTAAGCGCCCAACCGGCCGGCCTGGAAGGCGGTATTGCGCGTCTGTGAGGCAGTGAGCATGAGGACGGGGACGCGCTGATCGATGGCGCGGATGCGCTCGAGCGCCGAGATGCCGTCGACCCCGGGCATGATCACGTCGAGCAGCACGAGATCCGGCCGATCCTCCTCGACGATCTTGATTCCCTCCTCCGCGGAGGCGGCCGCGATCACGAGAAAGTCGTTCTTGAGTGCCATTTTCAGCGACTCGCGAACACTCGGCTCATCGTCGATGACAAGAATCTTTGTGTTCATCTGGTTGCTTGTCTGTCCGTGGCTAGTGGACGGCGGATCTTGCGGAGGGGATGCGGATTATATCACGGCAGATCATGAAGGCAACAAAGTTCGACGCGCACCCGCGTCAGGCCGCAGGCAGGTCGATGGTGACGACCGCGGCGCGCGGGTCGTCCATGTCGATGCGGAGCGCCCCGTCCTGCCGCATGAGAACCTCCCGGGCAAGCGCCATCTCGAGGTTTCCGGGCAGGCCCTCTTTCCGCTCGCCCAATGGGGCCATGTCCGCCATCATGCCCTCGGCGCCGCCGATCCGCAGGGTCGCCGCGAGGCGTGAGCCGGTCCCGGCAGTGGCCGCGACGGTCTGGAATCCAATCTGGAGATCCGCACCCTCGGGCATCAGATCAACCGACTTGGCGATGATGCAGCGGATTGCGTAGCGAAGCTGCGCGGGATCAGCGAGCGCCCGGGGCCGGGTCTCCAGACCCTCGCGCAGCACCAGGATGCGCTTGCCGAGAAAGCTCCGCTCGAACTCCTTCAGCACGTCGTCGAAGAGCACGCCGATATCGACGGGCTCGGGACTGGGCGCCTCGAGCCGCGAATAGGCAGTTGCCGCTTCGACGAGCGAATCGATACGCGCCACGTCCCCGCTCACGATCTCATAGAACCGGTCGCGGAACTCAGCGTCGTCGAACTTGTCTCGGAGGAGCTGGGTGAACGTCTTGATAGCGACGAGGGGATTCTTCACCTCATGCGCCAGGAGCTGGGCCACCAGCTCCATGGGGGGCGGGAGCCCCCAGGGGGCTGTTTCCGGTGTCGGCGAGTCGGGCTCATGGTTCACGGCCGGGGCATTCCGGGCGGGCTCTTCAGTCTGAGCGGAAGCGGTCGGGGGCCCTTCCTCCACTGCCTGTTCGAGCGGCGGGGCCGGGAACGGCAGCACCTCGTCGATGAAGTGGACCGCGTCGCCCGACACCTCGGTGTTGTCGGTGAGGGCTATCGCGCGGGCAAGGACGGTGCGCAACTCACGCAGGTTCCCCGGCCACAGGTAGATGTGCAGTTTGTCCAGCGCGTCTTGCGAGAGCCGCACGGGCTCCCGCGCGTAGCGACGCGCGAGTTCATCCGTGATTACGGCGCACAGATCGCTCAGTTCGCCTTTGCGAGAGCGGAGGGGTGGAAGCCTGAGAACGAGTACCGCGATGGCATCCCGAAGCTCGCGAGGCAGGGCGCCGCGCGCGGCGAGATCGGCAAGAGATTCGGTCGTGGTGATGAGAAGTCGAAGCGTCATGCGCCGGACGGGAGCATGCGTGCCGGGCGGATAGTTCCCCTCGGCGAGATCGCGGAGGAGCGGGTGCATCTCGGGGGCGAGCAGCGCCAGCTCTTCGATGCAGAGCGTTGCCACGTGCTCCCGTTCAGTGCCGTTCGTGGCCAGGCGCGTGAGCACGGCGTCGAGCCGGGCCTCGGTGAGTGCCCAGGCGTCCACCCGGGCGTAGGGCGAGTTGCGCCAGGGGCTATCGAGGTGGAGCCGATGCGCCAGCGCGCTCTTCCCGGTGCCCGGTTCACCCTCGATCACGACGTGCCCGTTGCTCTGTGCGCTTCGGGCGAAGAAGGGACGCAGGGCGGCGGGGAGCAGAACGGCGAGATCCGGGCCGGTGTGGTGCTCCTCGGATTCGGCGGCTTCCATCGACTCGCGAAGCGTTGGAATGCGGTCGTGCCCCGAGAAAACCTCGCCGACGCGCCGGCGAAGGGCATGTGGATCAAAAGGTTTTGGAAGGATCGCCTCGACCCTGTAGTCGAAGATGCGCTGCGCGGCGGCCATGAGATCGCGCTCTACGAGAACCATCACTCGCACGTTGGGATCCGCGAGTAGAACCTCCCGGAGAACACGCAGCGGCCGATCGAGCGGGGTAGAGAGACCGACAAGCAGAAGGTCCGCCGGCTCGCGAGCGATCTGCGTGAGGACGTCATCGTCGAACGAAGCCGTTCTCACGGTGGCTTGATCGGCCAGCACGAGACGTGCCGACTCCCGTGCGCTCAGGTCGTCGTCGATGACCAGGATCCGGGGCATGCGTGTGCTCTGTCCTTCCGCCGCCGGCGGGGATGGCGTTGTGGCCGGACCAGAAAGATTTGCAAGGATCCCGGCCGCTTACCCTTTTTAGGGGCAAGGAACGTGCCAAAACCGGCGCGCCGCCACGTGTAGCGAGGAGGCGCGTCGGAAGAGAGCAAGTACCTGAATGTGAAAGAGATTCGGCTTGCGCCGCGGCGGCCGTAAAACGTCCCACGGAGCGCCCAATTGGGCTCGGGGGGTCAGATTACACAAATTGAGAAAAACTTTTCACTCGCGGGGCGAATCGCCGGGGTCGGGAAGTTCCGCGCTTTCGGTGTCCGCAGAAACGAAAACGGGCTCGACTGGGAGCGTGATGGTGAAGTGCGTGCCGAAGTCGACCTGGCTCTTCACTTCGATGGTGCCGTGGTGGTCCATGATGATCCGATGCGCCATGGCCAGCCCGAGCCCGGTGCCGGTATCGCGGGTGGTGTAGAAGGGCGTGAAGAGCTTATCGAGATCCTCCTCGGCAATGCCGCGGCCGGTGTCTGACACCTCGAGCTGGACCTGCGCCTCGCCCCCCGGGCCGCGGTGGCGGTGGATCTCGAGATGAACAGTGCCGCCCTCCGGCGTCGCCTGGATGGCGTTGTTGAGAAGGTTCTGGACGACCTGCTTCAGCTGCTTCGCATCCATCGTGACCAGCGGCATCCCCGCGTCGTAGCGCGTGGTGAGGCTGATTCCCCGCTTGAACGCTTCGTTCTTCGCCAGCGTCGCCATCTGATCGGCGGTCTTCACCAAATCCTCGGGGCGGTAAACCGGATCAGACGGACGCGCGAACTCGAGAAGCTGGTTCAGGAGATGAGTGATGCGCTCGACCTCGCTCGATGTCGTCTCGAGGAAGCTCGTGCGGAACTCCTCATCGTCCAGGCGCTCGGGCAGGAGCTGGAGAAAGGTCTTGACGGCGACAAGCGGATTGCGGATCTCGTGCGCGAGGCCGGCGGCGAGCTGGCCCACCGTGGCAAGGCGCTGTGACCGCAGAAACTGCGTCTGCTGCTGCTTCAGGTCCTCGTAGAGCCGGGCATTCTCGACCGCGATGGCCGCCTCGTTGCCCAGCGTACCGAGGAGCTTCAGATCCTCTTCGCTATAGATTCCCCCCTCGGTCTTCCGCCCGAGCATGATGACGCCGATGAGGCGCCCCTTGGCCGAGAGCGGGACGCAGGCCTCGCAGTCCAGCTCTCGCAACGCGGCACCGAGCGCTACGGCACTTGGATTGATCTCGTAGCGCTCGAGCTCCTCTGTAACTAGCACCCGGGGACGGACCGCCAGCTCCTCGAGGAGCACGTGGCTCATCGGAAGGAATACCTCGCCGGTCAGCATATGATCTTCCGAGGTCGAGGCCTGGAGCTGAAAACGGTCGCTTCCCCGATGGTAGAGCCACGCCCAAGCGCGGCTGATCTCCATGGTGTCAGCCAGCACAGTCAGCGTACGGTTCAGAAGCGTATCGAGATTAATGATGGTGACAAGATCCTGGCTGAAGCGAGCCAGCGTGTCGCGATAGTCGTACTTCCCCTTGAAAAGTACCTGCTCGATTGTTTGCTCAGTCCGGGTCTTCAGCCTTGGGAATACAAACGTCGCCACGGTGAGGAGGGTGAGGAAGAGCGCACTAAAGCCGCGATCTACGCGTCCGAAGAAGACGCTCTGGCCAACAATCAGCATCACATAGCATGGGACCAATAAGAGCAACAGGAGCGCTGAATAAGTAACGCTCTTCTTTATGACGACATCGATGTCCATCAGGCGATGCTTGAGGATCGCATAGGCAATGATGAACGCCCACCCTATGATTGCGATGCTTCCAAAGGGGTACACGGGGACGTTAACAATCGGGTAGGTTTGAACGGAGACGATGGGCATCATGTCGTTTAGCCCACCGGCGAGTGTGATCCCTAGAGCGAGAAGCAAATATTTGAACTGCTCGTGTTTGATTCCAGTAGTGGTGCGAATAGCCGAAAGTAGCTGTTTTATTATAATGAACATAGAAGAGAGCAGAAACAGCATGAAGCTTGCGTACAGCGCTCCGCCCTGGCCATAAGAATGCTGGACACCATTCGGATAGGTAACCGTCTTTATATCGTTTATTAAATGGCCGCTCAAGTTTAGACTTACGAATGCGATCGCGATACCGTAAGTTCCGGCCAATAACTTAGAATTTTTTTTGCCTAGCAAATGATAGATAAGATGTAAGAATAGCGGTGGGATAAGAATGACGCCATTCTGCAGTAGGCGCGCCCAGAACAATGCTGATTCTGGATCATGCTTAAGGAAAAGGAAAAATACCCCCAAATTCCAAAGCGCACCGCACGTGCTAAGCGATAGGTAAAGTTGGTTTATTCTTCGCTTCGGCGCAAAACCAATAACAAAGAGACCAATGCAAAGATTGGCAATAGCGGCTATGAAGGGTGGAAACGAGTATGCGCTCATTTATTCAAGATCCGAACGGAGTTTGGTCGAGAAAGAATAATAGAAGTATTCTTTCC